>JBHJNC010000042.1:0-8636 GCA_048497675.1 Gimesia maris | reverse complement strand
CCTATGCGGGTCGCCCCTTTTGTTTTAATGCAATACTTTTGGAGAGATTCATTTGGCGACGAAGAAAGTAACACAAGATCGGAAATTTGCAATTGAGGCCGCCCGGCTGGCACACGACCGGCACTGCTCGGATATCGTTGTGCTGGACATGGCGGGTGTTTCCCCGGCGACGGATTATTTTGTCATCGCCACTGCCACCAGCGACCGCCAGGCCAAATCGGTTGCCGATGAAATCAGTGAAATCGCCAAAAAAGAGTTTGGCCTTAAGAAATACGGTTCGGCAGGCTATGAACAGGGGCGCTGGATTTTGATGGACTATGTTACCGTCGTTGTGCATCTATTTGACCCGGAAATGCGGGAATACTACGACCTGGAAATGCTCTGGGGTGATGCCAAAAAAGTCCGCTGGCCGCGGCCGAAAAAAGTGAAAAGTGAGAGCAAAGAATAAGGTAGGGTGGGCTTTGCCCACGCAGAATCTATGAAATTGATACTTGATATCTTAGAACAGCGTGTCAGTTCTGCCTTGTCGAAAGTTGCTGGCCTTGGCGATTGTCCGGCGATGGTCAAGCAGACTGCTGATGCCAGATTTGGTGATTATCAGGCCAACGGGGTTATGGGGGCAGCCAAGCAAATCAAAGCCAACCCCCGCCAGTTGGCCGAGCAGGTGGTCGCGGCACTGGATATTTCCGATATCTGCGACAAGCCGGAAATCGCCGGACCGGGCTTTATCAATCTGCGGTTAACGCCGTCATTTTTATCCCGCTGTTTGATGGAAATCCACAGAGACGACCACCTTGGAATTCAGAAAGCTGCCGACCGGCAGACGGTTGTTGTGGACTACTCCGGCCCCAATATCGCCAAAGAAATGCACGTCGGCCACCTTCGAAGCACCATCATCGGCGACTGTATCGCCCGGATGCTTGACTGCCTCGGCCATAATGTTATCCGGCAAAACCACATTGGCGACTGGGGAACACAGTTTGGAATGCTGCTGCGGTATATGAAGGATGTTGCTGACCTGGGCGAATTATCCGACATTGAGACCTTTTACAAACAGGCCAAAACCCATTTTGACGCCGATGCAAAATTCGCCGATGAGTCCCGGGAATACGTTGTAAAACTCCAGTCCGGCGACACGGATGCGATCAAAAAATGGGAAACCATTTGTGATATTACGTTGCGGCATTGTCAGGAATTATATGATCATCTGAACATCAAGCTGAATCGGAGCAATGTCCGCGGCGAAAGTTTCTATAATGATAAGCTGCCATGGGTCGTGAAAGATTTGCGAGATCAGGGTCTCGCTGTCGAATCCGAAGGGGCGGTTTGTGTCTTTCCCGAAGGTTTCAAGAGTAAAGAAGGCCAGCCGCTGCCGTTTATTATTCAAAAATCCGATGGGGCGTTTTTGTATGCCACGACCGATTTGGCGGCGATGCGTTTTCGTCTCAAAGACCTCGGCGCAAGGCGGATTATTTATGTTACCGACGCCCGCCAGATGTTGCACTTTAAAATGCTCTTTGCTGTGGCCAGGATGGCCGGGTGGGCGGATGATTCGGTCAAGCTCGAGCATATTACCTTTGGCACGATGCTGGGAGCGGACAATAAGCCCTTTAAGACGCGTACCGGCGGGACGGTTAAATTAGCCGAATTGCTTGATGAGGCCGTTGAGCGGGCGATGAACGTCGTGGAAGAGAAGAACCCGGACCTGCCGCTGGAGCAAAAACAGCAAATTGCCCGCGCGGTGGGTGTTGGCGCCGTTAAGTATTCTGACTATTCCAACAACCGTGACAGCGATTACATCTTCAGTTTCGATAAAATGCTCGCGATGGACGGCAACACCGCCCCCTATATGCAGTATGCCTATGCCCGCATCAAGTCCATCGAACGCAAAGCGGTGCAAAATGGGCTCGATGTCAAATCTGAAATTCAGGGTATCCAGGAAATCAGACTGGACGACCCGGCGGAAATCGAATTGGCCAAGCATCTGGTTCGCTACGGCCAGTCGATTATCAATGCCGCGTCGGATTGCCGGCCAAACTATTTAACGACCTATCTATACGACTTATCCGGAGCGTTCAGCCGGTTCTACAATGCCTGTCCGGTATTGGGAGCAGAAGGAGTAATACGCTCAACACGTTTGTTGTTGTGTGATATCACTGCACGAACTATCCGACATGGAATGACGGAATTGTTGGGCATTGAAGTCCCTGAACAAATGTAGCAATCTAAGTCTTGCAGATAATATCTGTAGCCTGATTGCGCTTGCCGTATTCTTCGAGATGTTTTTTGATTATCGCCTCGACATCTTTGGACTGCAAAAGAACCAGTACGTCTTTTCGCCCGTTTTCCTGAGTGTCGTAAAAGCCCTCTTTGATAACACAGAGCATCATTTTCTTTTTATGGGGAATCAGGCCAAATAATTTTTTTTGTTTTTCGATGTAAATTGCCAGATGAGGAAAACCGGCGGGGGAATTGGTGGAAGTTCCAGCAGGCGGAACCATTCGTTCAATAGACAGCTTTCCGTCATAGATGCGATAGTGCTCGATATCCTGCACAATTTTTTCGACAACGGTTTTCAGTTCTTCATTATAAAATGGATTTTGTATCGTTTTCATCGCGGACGACCTCAAATGGTTTAGTTTTTCATTGCTGACAAGATATGTGCCAGCAGCCATAAGCTTACTGAAATCAAGAACAGCCACGCAGCGTATTTTCGCCAATGCGACATAGTAGCAGGCAAACCCTTGAGAGTGGTTTTTCGGTAATATCGGATGTCGCAATATCTTGTTATGGCTAACAGGATCACGAATGTCCAGTAAAAGGCATCGTAAAAAGAAATTGAAAGAAATGTCTGTTTTTGAATTATTTTTATTGCCATTGCCACGACGAAAATATTCCCCCAAAGCAGCCAGAACAAGCTGATAAAAACTCCAACAACACTGTTGTCTTGTTGAACAGGTAGAGTCTCTGCATTGGAGAGGGATTGTTTTTGTAAATCACTCATAATACCATCCTTTTCTCTGTCAAAAGTGTTATCGAGATACAATGTGGGCAACAAGCCAGATCCCAACAGAGAAAAGTGAGAAATATTTGACATACTTTCGCCAGTCTTCCAGAGTTGCAGGTTGCCCTTCAAAAGTCACCCCTTTAAGATATTTGATGTCAAAATATCTTACGACTGGTATCAGAAAGGCGAAGACCCAAAATGCGACATCAAGACCTGAAAACAGGGCTCCTTTTTTATAAATCGCAGCCGCCAGAGATACTAAGATAATATTACCCAGCAGACTCCAGAAAATGCGGGCGAAAAGTCCAATTAGAGAATCTTGTCCTTGAACAGAAGAGGTTTCTTGTTTCGAAATAGACTTGTTTTTGGATTTGCTCATAGCCGTCCCTATAAATTATTGAAATTTATTAGGTGGCGGCCCGACCACTTACATCCTGCAAGACAAAATTGTCTCGCACCCTTTATAAATAATAATATGGCTCACTTTCAAATTGTCAAGTTCCTTGTCTTTTAATTATAAGACAAAAAAGCTATATTTCTTTAAAAATACATTCTCTTTTATTATAAATGCGTATTTGATATAATTTGTTCGGATATAACTCTATTCTGGAGAAAATATGGAGATTATTGAGCAAGTTCTATCGGTTCGGAGTTCTCGGCGATGTCAAATGATTGATATAACGCGTCAAGTCGCCGAGCAGGTTGCCGAAAGCGGGGTCAAGAATGGGATTGTTACGGTCTATTGCCCACACACTACGGCAGCGGTTACAATCAATGAAAATGCTGACCCGGATGTTCCGCACGATATTCTGCTTACTCTCGAAAAAATACTGCCTCAAGATTTTCCCGGATACAGACACAATGAAGGCAATAGCGATGCCCATATCAAATCCAGCCTGATAGGCTGCAGCCGACAAATCTTCATACGCAATGGGAATTTGCTGCTCGGTACCTGGCAGGGGATTTTTTTCTGTGAATTTGATGGAGCCAGAACCAGGACTATAAATATCCAGATTATGGGTAGCTAACTGGTTTTGGTGATATTATCGGAGCATGTAAAAATGGGTAAAAAAATGGCGAGGTGGTGGAGCCGTCTGGGGGGGGAAACGGATATCCACGTAGCCTCGCCGAGGTTTATAACCTCGATTGCTACAGCGCAACCGTAGTTTTCTCTTTAATTTACTCTAATATAGATTATCGTGCCTCAATTGTCAATAATAATTATCGTCGAAATATCGGAAAAAGTTGATGCATTTTTTCGAATTATTTTTTATTCACGTTATTTCGACAGTTTCTTTAACCGCCTGACAGCGCCTTTGGTTATACGTTTGGTAAGCTTCTTTGCTTGGGTTAAAATATTGCCCGAAGACAGTTTTTCCCATTTTGCGACGGTTTCGAGACGTTTGATGACATCCAGATGCTGGGTGCAGGCCATTTCGCACCGGCCGCACAGGGTACATGCTGCGGCTTCGTTCGGGCGATTGGTCAAAATGCCCCATTTTTTTTGCCCATCTATGGCATCGATCATTTCTTTTTCGGTTTTTCCTACCAGCAGCAGATCGTTATAGTATTGCATATATGAGGCAATCGGAATGTCCTTGGGGCATCGATCCATACAATATCCGCAGCCGGTGCAAAGTTTGTCAATATTATTCGTGACTTGATTGCGGATCCGCTCGATGTCATCTGCTTTAAACGGCTCTGCTTTGTCGGCTACGCTGCAGGCAGTATCGATTTGCTCTTTTGTCGTAAGGCCAATTAAGGTGATGGTGATTGACGGACAGCTGACACAAAAACGTATTGCCGCTTCGGTCGGCGTTTCTCCCGCAGAGGCAAGATAAGAAAGCAGTTTTTCCTTTTGCGGAATAATTCCCCCAGCCAGCGGATTCATTGCGATAACGCCCATACCTGCTTTGGATGCGGCCAGGACACCATCCCACCGATACAGGAAATTGAGGATATTAAATCCCAGCAAAATGCCATCGAACTCCTGTTTTTCGATTAATACGGCAATGTCGGGTCCGCGAAGATGTGAGGATACGACAATATGCTTAATTAGGCCTTTTTCTTTGCAGCGGAGCAATCCTTCATATTGGCCGCCGGGCCGCATTGCAAGCTGGTATTCTTCCATTCGGCGGATACACCAGACGTGATAAAAATCGATATAATCGCATTTCAGGTGTGAAAGGGATTTTTCAACGGCCGCAACCGCCTTTTGAGCGGTATCAAATTCTTCAGGCATACCTTTGGTCGAAACATAATAGTCATTTCGCTTCGACTTCATTTGCGGATTCGAAAATGCCAGTCCGAAAAGGCTTTCGCTTCGGTCTTCACAGTATCCTGGTGCAGAGTCAAAGTAATTGATGCCTTTGTCGAAGGCATAACGGACAAGATCGGCATTGGCGGAATCAGGCTGCTTTAAATCGAACCGCATTCCACCAAAACCGATGGCGCTGACCGAAAGATTCAATTTTCCGTATGGCTTATATATCATAAGCTATCCCTTTTATTGATGTTGTATCAAGATTTTCCACGGAATAGTATAGCGGTAAAAGTGATGCCGGAAAAGAAAAAAACTGGTGAATTCTTTTCTGGAATGTGATAATTTAAGCGGACAAATGGACTTTTGAATAAACGATTATTAACATAAGAGTGCTTATGAGTATAAAAACATTTCTGCGGCAATGGCGATTTACTCTGATTCTGATTTCTGCGGTGGCCATCGGTTCCGGGCTGGGCTATGCTATTGGGGCGGATGCCGCTGATTTTAAGCCATTAGGTGATATTTTCTTAAATCTTCTTTTTACCTCGGTTATCCCGCTGGTCTTTTTTTCGCTTTCATCGGCAGTTGCCGCCAGTTCCAACCTGAGACGGCTTGGGCGTATAGCTGGCTGGATGCTGGTGGTTTTTGTACTTACCGGTGTGATTTCCTCATGTCTTATGCTGGCTGCAGTTAAAATATTTGATCCCATCGGGCAGATGCCTTTGCAGTTGGCAGAACCTGTTCAGGAACCGAAGGTGAATTTTGCAGAAAAAGTCGTCAGCACCTTTACGGTTAGCGACTTTGCTAATATTCTCAGCCGGCAGAATATGCTGGCATTAATAGTCTTTTCTATTTTAACCGGGCTGGCTTCTCAGGCTGCTGGAGACAAAGGCCGTCCGTTCCGGGAGTTTCTTATTTCGGGAGCTGAGGTGATGGGACAGCTGATTAAGCTGATTATGTGGTATGCCCCCATCGGTTTGGGGGCCTATTTTGCTTTTCTGGTCGGTACGCTGGGAACCGACATACTCGAAACGTATGGCCGTGCTCTTAAGTTGTATTATCCGCTTACGATAGGATATTTTTTTATTGGTTTTTCGCTCTATGCTTTGGTCGCAGGAGGCGGGCTTGGATTTAGACGGTTTTGGAGTCATATTCCACCGGCAGCTCTGACTGCGTGGGGATCGGGCAGTTCTCTTGCCGCATTGCCTGCCAATCTGGAGTCAGCCAGACGAATTGGGGTTTCAGATGATGTGCGTGAAATCGTGCTCCCTTTAGGTGCGACCATCCATATGGATGGTACCTGTCTGGCGGCAATCTTGAAAATCGCGATTTTATTTGCCCTTTTCGGAAGACCGTTTTCCGGGGCCGATGTTCTGGCTGGAGCCGTGGGGGTGGCGATTTTGTGCGGGGTTGTAATGAGCGGCATCCCAGGAGGGGGGTTCCTTGGTGAGGCATTGATTGTCTCGCTTTATGGATTTGGCCCCGAGGCTTTGCCGATTATTTCTATGTTGGGCACGCTGGTCGATCCGCCGGCAACCATGGTGAATTCCACGGGAGATACGGTCGCATCAATGCTGGTTAGTCGGTTATTGGAGGGAAAAAACTGGATTCACAAATAATTGAATTGATAGAATGAGCCCAATAAATAAAATAAGATAAATATAGTCAGAATATGTAGAAATGTCTCTTTTCCCTTGACATTGAGATAGTTGTTCTTATTATGGAGTCCGTTAGTCAGGTTGTAAAAGAAATAAAAACACTAAGGCAGTTTGGACTGCCTGCGAGGAAGCAATGATAGTTGATTGCCATACACATTTATATTCGGAGAAATCCGCAATTAATCCTCAGGATCACCGGGTTGCGTGCAAAGATTTGGATGCGTGCTTGGTCCTGTCGGGGTGTCAGCGTGACCGGAGCGAAAGCAATGCGGCATTAGCTGATTATGTTCGGCAAAACAGTAAGGCTGTCGGTTTTGCCGCGTTCAATCCGGTCGAAGATGTTGTCACTGCGAAAATCCTGAAAAAAGAAGTGCTTGAAAAAGGTCTTCGAGGTCTGGTTTTATACTGTGCAGAAGACCAATTTCATCCCGCACACAGCCAGGCAATGCGCTTGTATGAGGCGGCAGAAGAGTTGAAGTTGCCGGTATTTTTTCATAATTGCCCCCCGTTCAGCTCTGCCGCAGTAATGGATTATGCGCGTCCGTTCCAGCTCGACGAAGTAGCGCGAACTTTTCCAAATCTAAAAATCATTGTCGGGCGCATGGGCTTTCCATTCATAGAACAGACATGGTGTCTGCTTGGCAAACATGAAAATGTCTATGCAGATTTGACAATCATTCCGCAAAAGGTCTGGGAAGTTTATAATGTGGTCATGTCGGCCTATGAAGCCGGTGTGATGGATAAATTGCTGTTTGGCAGCGGTTATCCCTACGCTTTGCCGCAGACCTGTATTGAAACGCTGCTCGGCTTTAATAAAATGCTTTCGGATACACATCTGCCGCAGGTACCGCGTGAAAAGATACGAAGTGTCATCGAGCGGGACAGTTTAGCCGTATTGGGTCTGGCCCTAAAATAGGAACCTTCTATTTGATGACAATGGTGCGATGAGTCGAGAACGATGGTCCAGCAAGCTGGGGGTGATATTGGCCGTCGCAGGAAGTGCGGTGGGGCTGGGTAATTTTCTTCGCTTTCCTGCCGTTGCGGCCGACAACGGCGGCGGGGCGTTTATGATTCCCTATTTCGTCTGCTTCTTTCTGCTGGGGCTGCCGTTGATGTGGATCGAATGGACTATTGGCAGATATGGCGGGGGTTTTGAACGCAGCACCGCACCGGGTATTTTTCAGACGATGTGGCGCAAGAACCGATTTATCAAATATTTTGGCGTCATCGGTATTTTTGGTCCAACGGTTATCTTTATCTACTATTCCTATATTGAGTCCTGGCTGCTGGGCTATAGTTTTTTTGCGTTAACCGGTAAATATGCATCCTGTACTGACCAGAACGGCATGCAGGCGTTTTTAAGCGGTTATCAGGGTTTGGTTCATAATGAGCATTTCAATGGGATTGGCTGTGCCTATCTGTTTTTTACAATCACGTTCCTCCTCAATATTCTTGTGGTCTGTGTCGGGCTTCGCGGGGGGATTGAGCGGGTCTGCAAGTGGGGGCTTGTGGTTCTGTTTATTATGGCGATTGTCATTGTCGTACGTGTTTTGACGCTTGGGACGCCGGATATGCAGAAACCGGACTGGAATCCGGTTGCCGGACTTGGGTTTTTGTGGAATCCGCAATGGGATAAATTGAGAGAAGCCAAAGTCTGGCTGGCGGCGGCGGGGCAGATATTTTTTACTTTAAGCGCAGGATTCGGCGT
>JBHJNC010000041.1:0-4951 GCA_048497675.1 Gimesia maris | reverse complement strand
ACCAAAACGCCATTTACACTATGCCGGACGATACCACAGGGTATCGCATCCACCGCTAAGCAGAGCTTAACGGTGGCACAGATAAAGCCGGTAGGGTGGGCTCTGCCCACGCGGATGTTTAGAATGGAAAATGGAAAATCCTCCCGCCCCGCACTTTTCGTTTCTGAATTTCCCCCATTTTGTATTTCGAGTTTGTTTAGAATTTAGTGCTTAGAATTTAGGACCTTTTCAATCGACAATCATCAATTTCCATCCCCTGCCTTTTCCGCATGATACGAGCTGCGGGTAAAAGGTGAGCTTTGCACCCAGCTAAACCCCAGCGAGCGTGCGGTTGCGGCCCACTGGTCAAACTTATCCGGATGAACAAAATCCACAACCTCCAGAGAATTCTTGTCCGGCTTAAGATACTGCCCCAGCGACAGACGGTTGCAATGGACGCTCCGCAAATCTTTCAGCGTCTGCAAAATCTGCTCATCCGTTTCGCCCAACCCCAGCATCATTGACGACTTGGTCTGCAAGGTTGGCCATTTGGCTTTGGCCTTTTCCAGCAGGGTCAGCGACAGCCGATAATTCCCCCCCGGCCGCGCCGTCGGATACAACGCCGGCACGGTTTCGATATTATGCCCAAAGACAAACGGCTTTGCCGCATCGAGAATCTCCAGCGCCGCATCCTGACAATCGCGAAAATCCGGCACGAGCAATTCAAACTCCGGTGCGGGCATTTCACTTCGGCAGGCGTTGATCACATCCCGAAAATGCCCCGCCCCGCCATCCGCTAAATCATCTCTATCTACGCTGGTGATCACAAGGTAATGGAGCTTCATCTCTTTGGCCATCGCCGCCACCCGCGCCGGCTCGGTTGCATCCGGCGGCAAAGGCTTGCCGTGCCCGACCGAACAGAACTTGCAATTCCGGGTACAGATATTCCCCAATATCAGCACGGTTGCCGTCCCGCGCGACCAGCATTCGCCCTGATTGGGGCAGTTGGCATTGGTGCAGATGGTTTGCAGGCCCAGCGTACTGAGCGTATGGTGCGTATGTTCAAAACCCTGGTTTGAACCGAATCGGCGTTTGAGCCAATCCGGAAATTTGCGTTTCATTTCAGTCATTATTTTCTATGTCCCAAAAAACGTTCACAAAGCTCCCTGGCAAGCTGTTTAACCTCGGCCATCGGATACGGCCTGCCGGTTTGCTGTGCCGCAGAGGTCATCTTGACCCCATCCAGCCCGCACGGCACAATCCAGTCAAAAATGCTCAGGTCGTTGTTGATATTAATCGCGATGCCGTGCATCGTCACCCACTTTCGCACCTGCACGCCAATGGAGGCGATTTTGTCTTTGCCAATCCACAGGCCGGGAAGACCTTTTTGCCGATGGGCAATCACCCCAAGCGTATGCAGCAGCTCAAGGCCTATCTGTTCAAGCTGACGGATATATTCGCTAATATCGATATCCAAACTTTTGAGACTGACAATCGGGTAAATCACAAGCTGCCCCGGATTGTGCGCGGTCGTTCCCCCGCCTCTGCCGATAGCAACAACCTCGATGCCTTTTTGCCGCAGCGTCGCTTCGTCGGCCAGCAGCTTATTTTCGGATTGGCGAGCCCCAAGGGTAATGACCGGAGTGTGTTCCACCAGTAAAATCGTATTGGGAATCTCATCGGCCTGGCGCGCTGCAAGCAATGTCTGCTGCATCGACAAAATTTGTCCATACCCGGCGATGCCGCAATCGCGGATGACCAATGGCATTAAATTGTCCGAATTAGTTGCCACCAGATAACTCGCAAAGCAGGTTTTGTATCTCTTGTTTTGCCGAACAGCTTCCAATCTGCTCGATGATTCGCCGCTGCCGGTCGGTAAAAGCGACAGGCCTGGATTTGTCAAATTGCTCAGCTCCGAAACCGCGTACAAGAGCTTGCTGAATCTTGTCTATATTATATCCGGTTTTGGCGCTGATAAGAATAGCATTTTCAAATTGCACCGGATCCGGTTTCAGTAAATCAGCTTTGTTGAAGACAGTAATCACCGGGATATGGTCCGGCAGTGCCATCGAAACCGGCGCGGTGGCATCCTGAATACAGAGAATACCGTCGCAGTCAGTCAGCAGCTTGCGGGTTAAATCCTGTGCGGCTTTGTCGGGTTTTTCACGCAGTGCATTTTCACCCAGTCCGGCGGTGTCTATCAATTCCACCCGCAATGAACCCAGCTTTACCGCCGCACTAACCCAGTCGCGGGTCGTCCCGGCGGTATCGGAGACAATCGCTTTTTCGCTGCCGGCAAGGGCATTGAGCAAGGTGCTTTTGCCGCTGTTGGGCGGGCCTGCCAGGACGACTTTGACTCCGTGAATAATTCGGCGTGCAGTCACACTGTCACATAGAATCTGACGACATTGTGTATGGATTTCATCGACAGACAGACCATCGATATTGTCTTGTGTATGTTGTATCCATGCGGCAAGGCCGGCTTGCAGTTGAGCTTGAATAATCGCCACCCCCTCCAGCGTTGCGGCTTTGCACTGCTCGATGGCTGCTTCCATCTGCAGGGTGGGCTTTGCCCACGTGGCATTCGATATGGATTGCTGATAAAATGTCTCGGTATCTACCAGTTCAGCGCCGTGCTGTGTGAATAATTGAGCAATTGCCTGTATGAGAATCGGGTTACCGTGACAATGTACCACAAAGCAGTTGTCCGCTTCGCAGCCGACCACAACCTGATCCAGCATACGGCCGCCGTCACAAATTGTGCCGTGATAAATGCGTCCTGCAGCAAAATCGCCCGCCGATTTGCCCCCTGCCGTGAACACCTGACTGAGCAGCCGGCCGGCATCCTCTCCTTTTAATCCGATACTGCCGATGGCGGAGTACCCTTTGCCCGTTAGTACGCTTACGCAGGCCGACACCGATTAATTCCCCTTGTTATCTTCCGCGTCAAGTTCGTCGATGTGCTGTTGCTCGAAGATGTATTTTTTGTACGCAATCATAATCCCCCGCACCGTCAAATCCGATACCCACGAATCCACGAATTCACATTCGCCCTTGAGCATTTCGATGGCCGAGCCGGTAACCAATACATGCGGCCACTTGCCAACTTCCTCAGCGTATTTGCGGGTCATCGTCTCCAGCAGTCCGACTGCCGAATAATACAAGCCTGCGTTAATCGCCTTTTGGGTGTTTTCGCCATAGGGGCTTTCCGGACGGGATACCTCGACTTGCGGAAGCTGTGCGGTACCTGCATTAAGGGCCTTTGCTCCCATCGCGAATCCCGGGGCAATGACTCCGCCCATAAACACGCCGTTTTCGTCCACCAGGTCGATAGTTACCGCGGTACCGAAATCGGCAACCACGACCGCATCTTCAACCACCGAATACGCCGCAGCGGCGGCAACCAACCGGTCGGTACCAACCTGCAGCGGACTTTCTACACTGGTTTCTATCGGCAGCGGCACTTCGCGGCCAATGACGAGGACATTTTCGCTGATGGCATCTTTGGCGACCTGTTCAATCAATTTTGTCCAGACGGGCTTAACGGAGCTAACCACAATCACGCCGTCTTTGACGGGTACTGCTGCGCCGCGTACCTGCGGAACCTGCTTCCATGCATCTTTCAACACAGCGGCAAGCTGCGTTTTAATGTCGGCGGCGTCGCCGGGGACGGATTTTAAAAACTGCTCTTTGTCGTCCAGATAAAACGCCAGTTTAATGTTCGTATTGCCGATGTCTATTGCAATCAAATTCATTTTATTGTTCCGTTTGGGTTGGAAAAGATTTTTGGACTTTGGGCTTCGCCCTGGTTTCGCGTTTCTTTTTGCTCTGCAAGATATCCCAGAGTTTTTCTTTCAGTTCATTAAGTCCCACTCCCGAGACCGCGGAGATGGTGATGACTTTCTTTTTGGTTTTCAGTTTTTTCTGAATTGCCGCGGCAAGCGTGCCGCTGGGGTCTAAGTCCGCCTTAGTCAGCAAAATCAATTCCGGTTTGCGCGTCAGGACCCCGCTGTGGAGCTTAAGCTCGTTGCGAATCTTTTTGTAGTTATCCGCCGGGTCGCTTCCATCTTCGGGCATAATATCCAGCAGGTGGACAATCATCTTGGTCCGCTCGATATGCCGCAGGAATTCGTGACCTAAGCCGTGGCCATCGTGGGCGCCCTCGATCAGCCCGGGCAGATCAGCCATTACAAACCGACGTGCGCCCTGGATCTCGACAATCCCCAATACGGGGTTGAGAGTCGTAAATGGGTAATTGGCAATCTTGGGGCGGGCCTTAGAACACCGCGACAATAGTGTACTTTTGCCGGCGTTGGGCATCCCCACCAGTCCGACATCAGCCAGCAGTTTCAGTTCCATCCGCAGTGAGCGTTCCTGGCCGGGCTTGCCGGGCTGGGCGTAGCGCGGGGATTGCCGGCGCGAGGTGGCGAAGTTGACATTGCCCATACCACCCTTGCCGCCGCGGCAGATGCAGACTTTCATTCCCGGCTCATTCATATCCTTAAGCAAGACATCACGCTTCAGGTCGAAAATCATTGTGCCGACCGGCACGCGGATAATCAGGTCCTGGCCGTCTTTGCCGAAGCGTTTGGCACCTTGGCCGGGGTGGCCGTTTTCCGCTTCCCAGTCGTGCTTGCCGGAAAAATCCAACAGGGTATCAATTGTCGGGTCGGCGACAAAATAAACGCTGCCGCCGTCACCGCCGTCGCCGCCGTCCGGGCCGCCTTTGGGGATGTACTTTTCCCTGCGGAAGCTCATACATCCGGGGCCGCCGTTGCCGGCCTTGACTCTAATTTTCGCTTCATCTATAAACATTTATGATTACCCATCATTCAAGAGTTATTTTGTCGGATTACCGACAATGGGCTGATTATATCCGATTTGTGTCCAAAACACAATACGGCTTACGAAAGCGGGTATATAAGTACGCAAGGGGTTGGTGCGTATATGCTCATTTGTTCGATTCTGATAT
>JBHJNC010000040.1:0-5816 GCA_048497675.1 Gimesia maris | reverse complement strand
AATATGCTTAATCATCGCCCTGCTGGACTTGAGCTGTTCGGCATACTCAACCGCCTTCGACGTTTCGCAGTCCGCCAAAAAGCCCGCCAGTGCCAGCGGCCAGTCAATCCGCGATGGCATCTGTCCCACCACCTTTGCCCCAGCAGCCATTGCCGAATCCGACAGCCCCGCAAAGATATGCTTGGCCAGTCCGCTTTCGCGCAGCAGCTCCGCTCCGCGCTGCCGATTCGGGTGCGTAAATATCCCTTCCAGTTCTGCCGCGATGCGCTCGGCACTGATATGCGTAATTTTATGCGACCAGTCGCAGATCGCCTGCCAAGTCGTTTTCTCAATCTCAAAATCAAACCGAATCGCAAACCGTATCGCCCGCAGCATCCGCAGATAATCTTCGCTGAACCGCTCGTGAGCCTGACCAATGGTCTTGAGCCGTTTCTTTTGTAAATCATCCTGCCCGCCGACAAAATCCAGCACGGTGCGTTTTATCGGATCGTAGAACATCCCATTGATGGTAAAATCCCGGCGGAGGGCATCTTCTCTGGCGGTCGCGAATTGCACATGATCCGGATGTCGGCCGTCGGCATAGCCGCTTTCGGTGCGGAAAGTTGCAACCTCAATTTGCTTGTCATCCATCAGCACCATCACCACGCCGAACTGGGCGCCGATTTTCAGCGTCCTCCGAAACAAGTGCATAATCTGCTTGGGCTTTGCATCGGTTGCGACATCATAATCATTCGCCCGCCGACCCAGCAGCATATCGCGCACACACCCCCCCGCAAACAGGGCCTGATGCCCGTTTGCACGCAGTTGGCGGACAATACTTAGTGCAGCTTTGCGATTAGACACTATTTTTCCCGAATCAAGGTTGATGGCTGACGTTTATCAAACGGCATTTCAACGCCGCCCGATTCGGTCTCTTTGATATTGGTCGGACGAGCAGGCGAAGGCGGCAGGCGATACTCTTTTTTAACGCGATGACAGACTCCGCCGACCAGCTTATCAGTAGCCGCTCCCTGGGTCAAAACCGCATACGAAAACCGGGGCAGTATCTTGGTCACCTTGACCGCTCCAAGCTGAATCTGCTCTTTGCCCAGCGAGCTTCCCGTTTCCGGATCGATAACTTCATTACCAATCTGATGTACCTCCAGAATATCGCCTTCAGCAAAGCGATTGCCGCCCTGATTGAGTACCAGCATTCCATCCTGCTGAACGGCGGCCACGCGTATCGGATACAGCGTCTCACTGATCAGGTCAGCGATATCGTTGGCGGCACGGCGAACCAGCTCCTGCTGCATTTCGCGATAGTCGATGTTATCCGATTCCCAGTTTTCCATCAGCGCCTTAACTTCATCATCTTCCAGTTTTATCCGAAGTTGATCAGCCGAGGCAACCTGACGGGTAGGGCCGACAATCACGCTATACTCCACATCCATATACGCCTTAAACCGGCGGGTCTTGGAACCGATAATCGGACTGGTCTTTTCCGTAACTGTAATTTCCGCCTGCTGGATCGTACCCACCACCATATAATCGGTGCCGAGCACTTCGCCGAGCCGGACCTTTTCTTCAATCGGGGCATTGTCGAAAATCAATATCTGCTTTTCTTTCAAAATCGCCGTTTGCGTATTTCGATCCAGCAGTGTGAATTTCGGATTTCGGCCCAGCATGGAATTCAGCACCTGACTGAATTGTTCGCCAAGCTGCGGGCCGCTGATGGTTACATCGCCAAACTGATGCGCTGCAGAAGTCGAATCAAACGGGAAAATCGCCACTCGGAGTTTTTTGGTATCTTCCGGACTTTGGTAATCATAAACCAGGACTTTCAATGTGACTTCATAGACCTCGTCGCTGATTTTCTGCTCTGCGATGACCTCGTAGGATTTCACCAGGCCTTTGGCTTCAGTCAAGGTCAGCGGCCCCATCGTCTGAGTTCGGATATCAATTGCATCCACGCCGGTAATCAGTCCGTTGACCTCATTGGATATACCGGTCATCGGACCAACGACCGTGCTTTTACCGCTGGTATTCGGGTCGCGTTCAATATCCACATGAGTCGTGTCGATGCGAATCGGCGCCATAATGGATTCGACCTGCACGCCCTGGACCTGACTGACCGCCTGATACAGAGCATTCTGAATCGCCAGATCCCGCGTTGCTCCCTGACCTTTGGCGGTTGTTTCAACCGTATTTTGAACCGCCAGAGCAGCTGCGGTGATGCATAAAAATAGAATCATTATCTTTTTCATCGGCTTATCCTTTCCAGATTAAAACCGTTATGAACATTACTATGACAATATGAACATATTACCACGGTACGGATTTCTTGTCGCCGCGTTTGCCGAGAATGGTTTCATTCTGCCAGTACACCAATCCAGACGCCATCTCTACAACGCGCAGCTGGAAGTAGTATTCGACCTGCTGAGTATTTTTTTCATAGCGGATGTTGCGCTGCAGGATTTTGCCGGAAATGCTTAATTCCGGAGCGACAATCTGGCCTTTGCCCGGCATAGTATCTTTCTTGAATTCATCGCTCTTTTCCGAATCACGCAGGTCGCGCAGCTGATAAACCATCTGGTCCGGTGCGCCTTGTCCGCCGACGGCGGCAGTCATCACGACCTGTCCGCTGCTCATTAAATCTTTCTCAATCTTGAAAGTCAGCTGTTCGGTATCGATACGCTGCATGGTATCGTTGACCACTTTGGCGGTGGTGACGACATATCGGCTGCCGTCCTGCTTTTTCAGTTTGCCGGAAGACAGCAGCGACTGAACCATATCGGATGCCGCCTTGTCAAAATCACGATAATCCAATTCCATCACCGGTTTGCCCTGATCATTGGCGATGTCGATATTGGTTGTCGGGCGTCGGCACCCATACGTTAATAACACCAAAACAGCAGTCATCAATAACACGATTTTATTCATCTTTATTCTCCTGTGATTATAGGTTTATTCAATGGTTTATTTATCCATATTCTTCACTATACGGGTATTGATACGGTAATCATTGGCATCCGCGATTGGCGCGGTAACCTTAAACTGGAACGGCGACCTGGGCATCACCGACATCGTGGTCCACTTGCTCACCTCGGTATCTATCAGCATTCCATTCGTATCGAGCCAATCCGTACGATATTCGAATATTTTTTTGAATTGGGATTTGTTGACGCCGGAAACCTGGACCTCGAGAAATCCTTCGGGAGTGCGGACTTCCCTGACGCCATTAACCACAATTCCTTCTCCGATTAGAATACTGACAAGCCCGCCAATCGGCCGGGTAATGACATTATTCAGAATGTCGTCGCTCCGCACCCGCGTTCCGAGAGTGACATTCGGGTCGTACTGCTTGTAGCAGCCAGAGATAATCGCGAGTGCACACAACAATAACAGCATTTTTTTCATACATGCTCCTTTCGGTATTATTATATCAGTTAATATGTGATTATATTCATAATCGGTTCACTTGAGCCGGTTATCATTTTAATATATACGATTGCAAATCTGCAAGGATTAAGCGTTATCGGAATATCCCGGCCCTGCGAGGTTCGAATCGTCAGTTTGCCGTCTTCGGGCATCGGGACGCGTGCAGCCTGGAAATCTTTGGGCAAGGCGGTCCAGATGCGAACATCGGCGGCGGTGGTTATCCAACTGTACAGCGCAATGCCCGCGGCGGCAATCACTTTGCCGGAATCGTTATTCTTGTCGCCGGAGGTCGCCAAAGCATATTGCGATACGCCTTTGACCGAGGCGGCGATTATCGCCCGCGTCAGAATCCATGGATATTCTTTGGCAAATTCGGTCTGAATCACCCGGTCCATATCACCTACCACCTCAGTGGGGATCACATTGTCACCCATTCGTATAGATAGACGCTCGGCAACGGGTGAACGTTGCACCAATCTGGGCAAAGCGATGCCGGCGTAGAAAATCCTGTCTGTAAAGAGAAACAGGGGTAAGTCGATACGGAATTCTTCTTTCTTGGGCCCCAGGCCGTTTTCAAAAAAGACCCACACGGTCGGCCCCACATTAGCACTGCCGGCGAGCCAGTTGTCGGCCACCTCAAAATCCTTTTGTATATACGGATTGTCGGGAACCATCCCTGCGGCTTCTTTGATCAGGTCTCTGCCTTTGTCGATGTCGCCTTGGATCAGAAAGAACACGCCTGCAAGATAGGTTGAAAACGGATTGACAAAGTCAGGATACGCCTGAAATTCATACAGGCCGGGATAGGCCTGGCGGATGCGGTCTTTGACTTCCGGGCTTTCGGTCGTCTTGGTGTAGTCGACGTTCTTTTGAGCATTTGCTTTATCCAGTTTATCCTTTTCTTTCTGGATCTGGGTATTGAAGAATTCTTTGGCCCGGGTCTGGCGCTCCATCGCGCGGTTGAACTCGACGCGGGCTAAATCATCGCGCCCTATCGTCATAAAATTCAAGGCTTTATAGGTATTGACCATAATGCCGTCGTAGGTCTTGCCGCGATAGGGGATAATATTGTCATTTACGAACGTTGTTGCTGCGATATCGGTCTGACGGATTTGATAATCGAAGGTCTTGAGCATATCCTCACAGCGGTCAAACCAGAGGGTACTTTGGTTGTAATCCTCGCGGCAGCGGTGGACAAGCCCCATCTGCAATGCCCACAACAGGTTATTGCCGGAAGCGTCGTTGTCGCCCTTGATGCGCGTATCACAAAAATCCTGAGCCTGGCGGAAGTCGCCGCGATGGTAATACTCATCAAATTCCCGCAATTGATTCATTGGCGGGTTGCAGCCGGCCAGAATCAACGCCGCGGTAATGATACAGCTATTCTTATATAACCTTAAAAAAGTAAGGTTTTGGGTGAGCAATGTGAGAATACTCCTGTTCGTCCAATCCATACTCAAATGGAGCAGACTGATTATACTCATATTACAGACGTCTGCAATTGGAATTCTGTTACAAAGATATGCCACCCTGATTCCTCCTTCTTGTCTGGGGCGTATCGCGATACGCTGCTGCCGACCCAACCCTGTTTTCTCCTTTTTACTCGCATCTTTATTCACTTTTTCCAGTAATATTATAAGCGAAAAACTGAAAAAGTCAAGTGTTTTGTTATGTATTTATTTAACTCTTTTTGATTTTCCTTGTTTTTAATAGTGATAATGGGGGTTGTTAAGCAAAAATTTATTTGGATTTTTAGGTGGTGGACACGTGGTATGTGAGAAAGTGAATAGTGAATAGTGAGTAGTGAATAGTCGTTAGTGGATAGTGTGCATTCCTGAGATAAGTTGACCCATAGAAGGTGAAAAACTTAGTTTTGGACTGCACACACTATCTACTCTTCACTAAAAATGAGTGGGTCTATAAGCCGAGTTCTGTATCCCGAATATCGGGATGGCGACCATTACACTGGACCGGCCGTTGCCGGCCGGCTCTGCCGAAAGGTCTCCCCATCGGCATGCAACCTACCCGCCGGAATATTCCCGGGCAGGGAAACCGGCTGTTTGGTCTTGCAGGCGGCGGGGTTTGCCATGCCGCTGCCGTTACCGACAACGCGGTGCGCTCTTACCGCACCATTTCACCCTTACCTGTGCTGTAAACAGCCATCGGCGGTATATTTTCTGTGGCACTGTCCCGCGGGTTACCCCGGGCGGTCATTAGCCGCCGCCGCGCCCTATCCTGCTCGGACTTTCCTCTGGATGTCTTTCAACCCAGCGGCCGCCCGACCCACTCAATACAACATTATACCCCAAAACCAGACATTTGAAAACCTATTTACCTGCCTTCTATTATTCTTAACACTTAAAACTTAAAACTGGTAAAGGCGACATAAAATAGTCCGC
>JBHJNC010000039.1:0-33193 GCA_048497675.1 Gimesia maris | reverse complement strand
GGCAAAAAGAAACTTACCGCCGATTTTCTCTATGTCGTGCTGAGTAATTGTGAATCGGCTTTCAATGCCCGGAATCTGGAGGGTACCCGCATATTTGGATGCCGATTTGAGAAACTGGGCCAGCTCCTGATCGCCTGCTTTTTTGCCGATATAATCAGCCACATCCAGAGTAAAAAAATCACTGTGGGCGATAAAACCGTCCACATTATTCATATTAATATGATCCGCATCGACATAGTAGGGATCCGTCCATTTTAACGCCTTGACCGCAGCGTCTGCTTCCCTGCGTACATCCGCGGGATTTGTTCCGATGATGGAATGTTCGCGATTGGATTTATTCCATACCGGGGCGATATTTACTCCCTGCTTTTTTGCTTGAATAATTGCTTTAAGCTGGGCCTTAGCCTGATGCCCAAAACGATCGCCTATCCCCATTGAGTATTTCTGTAATTTCACGCTTTCTACCTCATAATTTTTCTGTCAGCTGAATTGTTTTTCCAAAACTGCGGCGGCCACCCCTCGGATCAAGGCTTGCTGGCCGGCACAGGCGTTTACGATTTCAATTTTCCGGGACGATTGGTCGTACACATCGGTCACAAATCGCTTCCGGATAGTCTCTGCAAAATAGTCCGAACTGACCTCATTAATATATCCGGCAAGAACTAAAACATCTGGATCAAAGAGATTAACAGCAATCGCCGCGGCACGACTTAGTTTGTCCGCAACAAAATCCCGCAATTTCATGGCATAAGAATCTTTTTTCTGCAAAGCCAGTTTCCATTGTTCCGCCATGTCCTCAGGAGTTAACAGGTTATTGATTAATTCAGATAATATAGACTTTACACCACGATTCAGGTCTTCTTTGATTTTTTTCAAGATAGCGGGGCCTGAAATATGGGCTTCCAAACAACCCCGCTGTCCGCATCCGCACATAGGACCTTCCGAATCTATGATTATATGCCCAAGTTCACCGCATCGATTCGTGGCTCCATGAATGAGTTTCCCATCCACAATCACCGTTGCACCGACTCCATTGCCGACATTCACATACACGGTATTCCTGGAATCCAGCGAAGGCTGCATGCTCATCTCGGCCAGCAAACGGACTTTTGTGGTAAAAACATCAACAGGACAATCAAATTTAGAGGCCAGCAGCGTCTTAAGGGGCACATTCTTCCATCCTAAGGGACTGGACAACTGGACAGACCCATCAACTGAGATCGAACCGCTGAGAGTTATACCCACCCCAGCCAGCTTATCGACTGGCACAGGATGTCGACTCAAGAGACCTTTAATGTTGACTTCAAGAATGTGGATAATGGTATCAACCGAATGATCTTGTCCTAAAGGAATTTTGATCAAATCAACTAAATCACCTTTAAAATCGAATAACCCCGTTAACAAATAGCTGGGGTTGATTTCTGTACCTACAATAAACTGTCCTGCCGGATTAATTTCAATTAAAATCGGCTTTGCGCCTCTCTTGCTGCTCTGACCCGGCTTTTCAAGAATAAGCCCTTTGGCACGGAGACGACCTACGATATAGGTTATTGTGGAGCTTAAAAGACCAGTTTTTTTGGCAATTTCAGCCTGTGAAAGCCCACCCCGGCTCCGGAGTACCCCGATGACCAGCTTTTCGTTCCTGATACCTGCATTTTTGGAATCTATCGCACTTATATCCATAAATAAATAATACCTCAATATGTGAGTATTTCAAGATAATTCTGTTGAATATTCGATTTTATTTGCTATAATATAGCTCAAGTCGTGAGTCTTTTAAATAACAGAGCAATTCATCGATTTAATAGTGAGGTCTTATAATGGGAAACATTTTTGATATTCAAGGTAAACGCGTCGTTATCACTGGCGGTGCTGGGGTATTGTGTGGTGCTATTGCTGAAGATTTAGCTTCAGCCGGCGCCAAGGTTTGCATTGCTGATTATGATGACACCAGGGCCAACCAGGTCGCCCAAAAAATAACCGCCGCCGGCGGATTTGCCCTGCCGATACGCATCAATGTATTAGACAAAAACGAGATCGCCGAGGCTTTTTCCTGTGCTTTGGACAGCATGGGAGGAATCGATGTACTGATTAATGGCGCCGGGGGTAACAAGAAAGACGCAACCACTTCGGATGAGATGAAATTTTATGATATGCCCGCCGATGTCATGCGGAGTGTTTTTGACCTGAACTTTATGGGTACCCTGATGCCTTCACAGGTTTTCGGGCGATATTTTGCCGAGCAAAAACAGGGAAATATTTTGAATATATCCAGTATGAGTGCCTTTAAGCCACTGACCAAAGTCTGCGGGTACTCAGCGGCCAAAGCTGCGGTAAGCAATTTTACCCAGTGGCTGGCAGTCCATCTGTGCCAGAATTATTCAACCGACATTCGCGTCAATGCAATCGCTCCGGGCTTTTTCCTGACAGAACAAAATCGCTTTCTGCTGACCGACCAGAAAACCGGTGAACTGACCCCTCGCGGCAAGACCATCATCGCTCACACCCCCGCCGGCCGATTCGGCACCCCTGACGAATTGTTTGGAGCCGTTCGATGGCTGATCAGCGATGCATCCAAATTTGTAACGGGCACGGTCATTCCGATCGATGGCGGATTCAGCGCATTTAGCGGAGTCTAATTCAGGACAAATTATGCTCTATTACGCTCGCGGAAGCGAAAATGACATTTTAAGCAGCGACGACCTTAAACAGGGACTGTACCAGGCATTCGACGCACTCGGCGTCAAACGCAAAGTGCTGGCCGTGCCCCCGGATGGAACCCGCTTCTATTCACGGGCGGGGGAACTGACGCAAATGGCATGGCGTTACTATGGCGATAAAATGACGGACATTTTACCTGCTCTGGGTACCCACTTTGCAATGACTGAGCCGGAAATTAAGCGTATGTTCGGCGATGTTCCTACTTCGTTATTTCGCAACCATGACTGGCGTAACGACATCGTTACACTCGGCCATGTTCCGTCGGACTTTATCCGGCAGGTCAGCGAAGGCAAACTGGATTTTACCTGGCCCGCACAGGTCAACAAACTGCTGGTCAACGGCGAATATGATTTAATCCTCTCACCCGGACAAGTCGTACCGCACGAAGTGATCGGGATGGCAAATCATAATAAGAATATCTTCGTGGGCACCGGCGGTGCTGAAGGCATCAATAAGAGCCATTATCTCGGCGCTGTTTATGGTATGGAACGGATTATGGGCCGAGCTGAAACCCCCGTCCGCAAAGTACTCAACTACGCATCGGAACATTTTGCCAGCCATTTGCCGATTGTCTATATTCTAACCGTTGTTGAAGCCACTGCCGCAGGACCTGTGGTTCGCGGACTGTTTATCGGCAATGATTTTGAGTGCTTTGTGAAAGCGGCCGAATTGTCGCTAAAGGTCAATTTTCAGATGCTTGATAAGCCGCTGAAAAAAGTAGTTGTCTATCTCGATCCGCATGAATTCAAAAGTACATGGCTGGGCAACAAATCTATTTATCGAACACGCATGGCGATGGCTGACGGAGGCGAACTGATTGTACTGGCTCCGGGGCTTAAAGAATTCGGCGAAGACAAGGAAATTGACCGGCTGATTCGCAAGTACGGCTATGTCGGCACCGACAAGGTCCTTGAACTCGTCCGGCAAAACGAAGAACTCCGAAACAACCTCAGTGCCGCAGCTCACCTGATTCATGGCTCTACCGAGGGACGGTTCAGTGTTACCTATTGTCCCGGGCATACCAGCAAAAAGGAAATTGAATCCATCAATTTCCAGTATGCCGACCTTAACCAGATGACACAGCGATACAACCCGGATAAACTGCAGAATGGATTCAATACCGTCGCAGGCGAAGAGATTTTCTATATTTCCAACCCAGGAATGGGATTGTGGTCATGGCGCGAACGATTTAAATAATTTAATTTATGGAGTAAAAATGAAAGAAACATCATCAAAAAAATATTCCCTGCTTGTTGCGACCAGTATGGGTATTCGATTAACGCCGGTTAATTCACAGCCCTTTCACTGCAGCGACACGTTTAAGATGCAGGCAACCAGCGCCGAAAGCAACGTAGCGAGCATTGCATCGTATCTCGGCATGCCGGTTAAAGTTTTGACCGCGTTCGTCAAAGGCAGCCCGATCGCACACTTTATCAAGGACAACCTGAAAAGCCGTCGAATGGACTTTGAAGGCCCTGAACTGGAACAGGGCGGCCCCTGGGGTTATCGCCACCAGATTAACATGGCCGACAGCGGCTGGGGAGCTCGGGGACCGCGGGTTCAGAATGACAGAGCCGGTGAAGTCGGCCGCGAACTCAGCGCCGAATACTTTGATCTGGACCGGATCTTTGTCAAAGAAGGCGTCAAGATTGTCCACCTGTCGGGCCTGATTGCCGCCCTGTCGCCCAAGACCTGCAAATTCTGCCTTGATATCGCCCGTATTGCCAAGCAAAATGGCTCACTGATTTCGTTCGACCTGAACCATCGAGCCAGCTTTTGGAAAGGCCGGGAAAAAGAACTCTCCGCGGCATTTGCAGAAATCGCTTCACGCAGCGATATTCTGATCGGCAACGAAGAAGATTTCCAGCTCTGTCTTGGCATTCAGGGTCCCGAATCAGGCGGCAAAGGCCTTGAAGCGAAAATTGACAGCTTCAAAGAGATGATTGGCAGAGTACAGGCCGCCTATCCCAATCCCACCTACTTTGGAACCACACTGCGTGAGGTTATTTCGGCAAACAGCCACATGTGGGGCGCCCTGGTAACCGACGGCAAGGATTGGGAAATCATCAAGCCCCGTGAAATCGGCGTTCTGGACCGTATCGGCGGAGGCGATGGGTTTGTCGGCGGCTTGCTTTACGGCATACTCAAGGGATGGGATGTCAAAAAATGTGCTCAATTTGGATGGGCTTCGGGTGCACTTGCCGTCACAATGCTGACTGATTACGCTCAGCCGGCCGACGAAGAACAGCTCTGGAGTATTTGGAACGGCAACGCAAGAGTAAAACGTTAATCATAAACTGAAATACAGGTTATAAATCTAAAATATGGAGAATAAAATGGCAAAAGCAGATATCGCAGTAGTAGGTTTGGCAGTGATGGGGGAAAACCTTATCCTGAATATGGAAAGCAAAGGTTTCACCGTTGCCTGCTATAACCGAACGACTTCAAAAGTCGATGAGTTCATGAATGGCCGGGCCAAAGGCAAAAACATTATCGGCTGCCATTCCGTTGAAGAAATGATCGCCAGCCTGAAGACACCCCGCAAGGTGATGATTATGGTCAAAGCAGGCAAGCCCGTTGATGATTTTATTGAACAGGCCCTGCCTCATCTGGAAAACGGGGACATTCTCATTGACGGCGGCAACAGCCACTTTCCGGATACTATTCGCCGAACCCAATATGTAGAAAGCAAAGGCAAGCTTTACATCGGCACCGGTGTTTCCGGCGGCGAAGAAGGCGCACTGTTAGGGCCTTCCATCATGCCTGGCGGATCAGCGGCTGCCTGGCCCGCGGTCAAACCCATTTTCCAGAAAATCGCGGCCAAAACCGACAAAGGCGAACCCTGCTGTGACTGGGTCGGCGAAAACGGAGCCGGCCATTTTGTCAAGATGGTCCATAACGGGATCGAATACGGCGATATGCAGATGATCTGCGAAACCTATCAGATGATGAAACAGGGACTTGGCCTGACCAATCAGCAGATGCATGAAGTTTTCAAAGAATGGAATAAAGGCGAATTGGATTCCTACCTCATTGAGATCACCCGTGATATCCTCGGCTACAAAGACGAAGACGGCAAAGAAGTCGTTGACCTGATTCTTGACACCGCCGGCCAGAAAGGCACCGGCAAATGGACTTCCATTGCGGCCCTGGACCTGGGCCAGCCGCTAACCCTGATCGGGGAGGCAGTCTTCGCACGCTGCCTGTCTGCATTGAAAGATGAACGTACTGCCGCCTCGAAAATCCTGTCTGGCCCGAAAAAGGTTTTCGATGGCGACAAAAAACAATTGATTGACGATCTGCGTCAGGCGCTCTATGCCAGCAAAATAGTCTCATACGCACAAGGCTACCAGCTGATGCGTGCCGCTGCAGCCGAATATAAATGGAATCTCAACAATGGCGGCATCGCCTTGATGTGGCGCGGCGGATGCATTATACGCTCCGTCTTCCTGGGCAAAATCAAGGACGCATTTGATAAGGATCCGAATCTGGTCAACCTGCTGCTGGATCCATTCTTCAAAAATGCAGTCGAAAAGGCTCAGGATGCCTGGCGTCGTGTTGTCATAGCGGCAGTCAAGATGGGCATCTCAATCCCGGCAATCAGCGCAGCGCTGGCCTATTATGACGGCTATCGTGCGGAACGGCTGCCGGCGAATCTGCTGCAGGCTCAGCGGGATTATTTCGGCGCACACACCTATGAACGCGTAGACAAGCCTCGCGGCGAGTTCTTCCATACCAACTGGACTGGACGCGGTGGAACAACTGCAGCCTCGACCTATATCGTCTAAAATGAATATGCCAGAAAGGCCGAGCCGCTGGTTCGGCCTTTTGTTTTTGAGGGATATCAACCATGAAACAATTTATGTCTGAAGATTTTCTGCTGCAAACTGAAACCGCTCGAAAGCCATATTTCGAACATGCCGCTAAAATGCCCGTTTTCGATTACCATTGCCATCTGCCGCCACAGCAGATCGCTGAGGATATGCAATTTAAAAACATCACCCAGGCGTGGCTTTATGGAGACCATTATAAGTGGCGGGCCATGCGGACCAATGGGGTAGATGAAAAATACTGCACCGGAAACGCCTCGGATTGGGAAAAATTTGAAAAATGGTCTCAGACGGTTCCGCATACCCTGAGAAACCCCCTCTACCACTGGACCCACCTGGAACTCCAGCGATATTTTGACGTCAAGGAGGTCTTAAATCCCGCGTCAGCCAAAACCATCTACAATAAATGCAGCGAGATGCTCAACAGTTCGGCATACAGCACACGGAATCTGATGCGTAAAATGAACGTCAAGGCAGTCTGCACTACGGATGATCCCGTCGACTCGCTGGAACATCACACGAAGATCGCGGCCGAAGGCTTTGAAATTAAAGTTTTGCCGACCTGGCGTCCGGACAAGGGGATGGCCACAGAGAACACCAAAAGCCTGAATGCCTGGATTGACACATTGGCACAGATGACTGGAATCGACATTGTTGATTTTGACCGCTATCTGCAAGCCATTCAAAAACGTCATGACTTTTTTCATCAGCACGGTTGCCGCATGTCAGATCACGGCATCGAGACGGCCTATGCTGACGACTACACCACAACTGAAATCCGAGGCATCTTTAACAAGATTCGCACCAGCAAAGAATTGACCTGTCTGGAGCAGCGGAAATTCAAATCGGCGATGCTGTATGAATTTGCATTGATGGATCATGCTAAAGGCTGGGTCCAGCAGTTCCATTTAGGCGCTTTGCGCAACAACAATTCCAGAATGCTGCGGACACTCGGCCCGGATACAGGGTTTGATTCCATTCTGGATATTGAAATCGCCAAACCCCTTGCTAAACTGCTTGATCGCCTCGATACCAATAACCAGTTGGCCAAAACCATCCTTTACAACCTCAATCCCCGCGACAACGAATTGATGGCAACCATGATCGGCAATTTCCAGGACGGTTCTGTGCCGGGCAAACTGCAATTCGGCTCAGGCTGGTGGTTCCTGGATCAAAAAGACGGCATGGAAAAACAAATCGAGGCTTTGTCCAACCTTGGACTCTTAAGTCGATTTGTCGGAATGCTGACCGATTCACGAAGCTTCCTGTCATATCCCAGGCATGAATATTTCCGAAGGATTCTGTGTAATATTCTGGGTAATGACGTCGAGAATGGCCTGCTGCCGAACGATATTTCTCTGCTCGGAAAAATGGTTGAAAATATTTGCTACAATAATGCCAAAGACTATTTCGGTATCGCCGTGTCGGATTGAGCACGCACCCAAAACAGAACGGCACTCAAGCGTCTTTTTCAGATATACTGGAGCTAAGATACCTTATAGTATACGAAATAAGATACACAACCAGTAAGTTATCTGGACCAAAATAGTAAATTTTGCCCTTAATTTTCTTGCAATATTGCGCTTTTGACTGTAATGTTTAGCACAAATCAGTCGGAACAATGTGTCCGGCTTTTTTTATCCGCGTTTTTCGTATAAGTATTATGCAAAAAATAAGTTAGGGCGATTAGCTCAGTTGGTAGAGCAGCTGACTCTTAATCAGCGGGTCTCAGGTTCAAGTCCTGAATCGCCCAGTAATCGCAAGGCCTTGTAAGATAACCACTTGCAGGGCTTTTTTTACGGATAAATCCCATGGCAGAGCTAAATAACACGGAACAAGGCAACGGAACGCCGGAACGAACGGACTTCATTCGGCAAATCGTTATCGACGACAACAAAATCGGAAAATGGAACAACCGGGTTCATACCCGTTTTCCACCTGAACCCAACGGCTATCTGCATATCGGCCATGCCAAAAGCATCTGTCTGAATTTCGGCATCGCCGCAGAGTTTGCCGGCAAGTGCAATCTTCGCTTTGATGACACAAATCCAAGCAAAGAAGAGCAGGAATATGTAGATTCCATCATCTACGATGTCAAATGGCTCGGCTGGGATTGGCAAGACCGGCTATTTTTCGCCTCGGACCACTTTGAACAAATGTACCAATGGGCCGTGCAATTAGTCAAACAAGGAGCCGCCTATGTCTGCGACCTGAATGGCGACCAAGTCCGCGAACACCGCGGTACACTCACGCAGCCCGGCAAGCCAAGTCCATACCGCAACCGCAGCATTGAAGAGAATCTGGATCTGTTTGAGCGGATGCGAAAAGGCGAATTTCCGGACGGTTCTCGGACGCTTCGCGCCAAAATCGATATGGCCCATCCGAATCTAAATATGCGCGACCCGATTATGTACCGGATTATGCATGTCAGCCATCACCGAACGGGCGACGCCTGGTGCATTTACCCGACTTATGACTGGTCCCATGGGCTGGAAGACTCTATTGAGGGCATCACCCATTCAATCTGTACACTGGAATTTGAAAACCATCGTCCCCTGTATGACTGGTTCCTCGACCAGCTCGGAATATATCATCCCCAGCAGATCGAATTTGCCCGCCTCAATCTGACCTATACCGTGATGAGTAAACGCAAGCTGCTGCATCTGGTTAAGGATAAATATGTCAACGGATGGGACGACCCGCGGAGGCCGACAATATCCGGTATGCGGCGTCGGGGATTCAGCCCATCCGGTATTCGTTCATTTGCCAAAGTCATCGGCGTGAATAAGACCAACAGCACCGTCGATGTCGCCCTGCTGGAACACTGCATTCGTGAAGATTTGAACAAAACTTCGCCGCGGGTTATGGCGGTATTGAAACCAATAAAGGTCGTGATTACCAACTATCCAGACGGACAGGTCGAATGGCTGGATGCGGTCAATAATCCCGAAGACCCTGCGGCCGGCACACGGAAAGTGCCCTTCTCAAAAGTCTTGTACATCGAACAGGACGACTTTATGGAAAATCCTCCAAGCAAGTTTTTCCGTCTGTCTCCCGGCAAAGAAGTGCGTCTAAGATATGCCTATTTTATCAAATGTGAAAATGTGATCAAAGATGCGGCGGGCAATATTGTCGAACTGCATTGCACGTATGATCCGGCTACACGCGGCGGCGATTCGCCAGATGGGCGTAAAGTCAAAGCCACCCTGCATTGGGTCGCCGAATCCAATGCCATCGATGCAGAAGTGCGACTGTATGACCATTTGTTCACCCAGGAAAATCCGGAAGACACGCCCGAAGGCACACACTTTACGGCAAATCTGAATCCAGATTCACTGCAAATTCTGACCGGCTGCAAGGTGGAGCCGCATTTGAAAGACACAAAACCTCTGGAACGCTGGCAGTTTGAACGGCTGGGCTATTTCAATACCGACCCGGACACCACCGCCGGCAAGCTGATTTTCAACCGGACTTTGACTCTAAAGGATACCTGGTCAAAGATTCAGCAGAAACAAGCTTAAGCCTGACGATACAAAATGCTCAAACAAAAAAGCCCGACGAAAAACTTCGCCGGGCTTTTGATTTTTAATAGGCTGTTACTCAGCTTTCTTTGCCGCCTTTTTCTTTTTCTTCTCAGGAGCGGCCGCTTCTTCTTTCTTTTCCTGACCTACCAGCTGCAGCAGCACCAATTGACCATTGTCGCCAAGGCGTCTTTGGGCCAGTTTGATGATGCGGGTATAACCGCCGGGACGATCCAGATACTGCGGGGCAATATCGCTGAACAATTTGCCAACCACGGTTCCTTTACGGACATTCTGACCCTCTTCTTCAGCATAAATGCCGCGGTTGCGAAGCTCAGAGATGACCTGGCGGCGGGCATGAAGCGTACCCTGTTTTGCCTTGGTGATCAGCTTTTCTGAGAACCGCTGAACTTCTTTGGCTTTCTGAATCGTCGTGGAAATGGTCCCATGTTCAAACAACGATGAGGCCATATTTCTCAGCATTGCCAGACGATGCTCGCTGGTTCGATTCAAACGTCTTCTGTCTCTTAAATGACGCATATTTCATTATTCCTTAATTATACGGTTACAGTCTGCACATTCACATCAGCAAGGGATCTTCATCCCGAGCGACAATCCAAGGTCGGCGAGTTTCTGACGAACTTCCCGCAGGCTGGTCTTGCCAAAGCTGCGAAACTTCATCAGTTCCGCCTCATCAATCGCAACCAGCTGGCCGACCGTCTGGATATTGTTGGCTTCCAGGCAGTTGCTCGAACGGACGGTCAGATTCAACTGTTCGATCGGCATCGCCAGCAGCGCGGCGATTTGATTATTATCCGCCGTCACAGTGGCGGTTTCCGAGGCCATTACTTCGTTTTCGACGGTCTCTTCTTCGACTTCACAATACTGAACAAACGGATTGATATATTTCCGCAGAATCTTGGATGCTTCAACCATCGCCATCTGCGGCAAAATTGTTCCATCGGTCCAAATTTCAAGAATCAGTTTATCATAGTTGGTACGCTGACCAACGCGGGTATCTTCAGTCTTGTAACGGACACGCAAAACCGGTGAATATACCGCGTCCACTTCTATCAAGCCGGCTTCCTGGTCAAAGCGGTCTTTCTGGGCAATCCGCTCGGCGGCAGACGAATAACCGCGGCCGATACCTACACCCATTTCCATTTCAAACTTGACGTCTTCGGTCAGCGTGGCCAAAACCAAATCCTTATTGATGATTTCAATCGAAGGATCCGATTCAATCATTCCGGCGGTCACTTTTCCGGCCTTATTAACCGAAATTTTCATTGTTCGCGGCGTATCGTCCTGCATCCGAACAACCAACTGCTTGATATTCAGCACGATATCCGTAACATCTTCCATGACACCTTTGATGGTTGTAAATTCATGGTCGGCGCCGGCAATCTTAATCCACTCTACGGAATAACCTTCCAATGAAGACAACAGCACGCGACGCAGACTGTTGCCAATCGTGGTGCCAAAGCCGCGTTCAAACGGCTCGATTATAAATTTTCCGTAACGTTCATTCGAAATCTGCACATCGCGCACAATGCGAGTCGGCAGTTCCAAACCTCTCCATGTAATTCTCATATTTCGTCTCCCTATTAGCCGCGGATGTTCTCAGCATTATTATCAACACAGGGCGATTGATAATTCGCTCTCTGGTATCCGATCAGCTTACAGTGTTAATTTATCGTGCACAAAATTCAACAACCAGCTGCTCTTCGACCGCCAGCTGGACATCATCGCGGGTCGGCAAAGCAACCACAGTTCCTATCGGTTTTCCGGCATCCAGCTGAAGCCATCCCTGAGGGGTAAAATTCGGATTGCTTTCCAGCTGAGCCTTGACCAGCTTGCGTGATTTTTCCGAGTTCTTCAGCGTGATTTTATCGCCGACCTTAACCATAATGCTCGGGATATCCACACGACGACCGTTCAGGCAGACATGGCCGTATGAAATCAGAATTCTGGCTGCTTTTCTGGACGGGGCAAAGTTCAGCTTGTAGACCACATTGTCCAGACGACGTTCCAGATACTCAAGGAACTGCTTACCGGTATCCCCTTTACCTTTGGCAGCCTGATGGAAAATCTTCATAAACTGGCTATTGAGCAGACCGTAATACCGTTTGAGTTTCTGCTTTTCGCGGAGGCGAACGGCATAATCACTTCCCCGCCCCTTCCGCCAGCCGTGCTGGCCGGGAGCCATACTTTTCTGACGCTTTTCAACGGCGCACTTTGCGGTTTCGCAACGGGTGCCTTTGAGCATCAGTTTCATTCCTTCGCGGCGGCAAAGTCTGCACGTAGCTTGTAAATAACGTCCCATATTCGCTCAGATTCCTTGTGTTATACTAAAACAATTGGTTTTAATTCGATTTATTATACTCTGCGACGCTTCGGCGGACGGCACCCGTTGTGAGGAATCGGGGTCACGTCTTCAATTGACGAAATCCGAAGTCCGGCCTGCTGGATTGCCGAGATAGCCGATTCACGGCCGGCTCCGGGGCCTTTGACGCGAATTTCCACCTCGCGAAGACCAACCCGCATCGCATTTTTGGCACATTTTTCGGCAGCCTTTTGTGCGGCAAAGGGGGTGCTTTTACGCGAACCCTTAAAGCCGACTGAACCGCCGGAGTCCTGACAGATGGCCGCGCCATCCATATCCGTAATCGATATCAGCGTGTTATTAAAGCTGGCTTTAATATTGACGATACCACGGATAACGTTCTTTTTGACTTTCTTTTTGATACTTTTAGCCATTGCTCTTGCAATCCCAATTCGCTTGCGTTTTGTTTATAATCCGGTCACCTGCCATCAATTAGCGCATTTCTTTAACGCTCTTCTTGCCGGCGACGGTCTTGCGTTTGCCTTTACGGGTACGGGCGTTGCTCTGTGTCTGCTGGCCGCGAACCGGTAGGCCCCTTTTGTGTCGAATGCCGCGGTAACAGTTGATTTCGCGCAGGCGGGCAATATCCTGAGCCACCTGGCGGCGCAGCTGACCTTCAACCAGCAGATCACGGTCAATAATCTGGCTGATGCGGCTGACTTCGTCTTCGGTCATCTTTCCGGCACGAATCGACGGGTCAATATTCGCTTCTTTTAGAATTTTCTTGGCCATATAATAGCCGATTCCATGAATATACGCCAGCGAAACCCAAGCCGGCTTATCATTCGGAATGTCCACACCAACAATACGAGGCATATCGTCTCCTGTATTCCTATAAAATTTCTATGCGCTTAACCCTGACGCTGTTTGTGACGAGGATTTGTCGAACAAATCACCCGCAAAACACCTTTGCGCCGAATCAGCTTACAATTTTCACAAATTCGCTTTACCGAGCTGCGTACTTTCATAATCTCACCTAACTTCGCAAAATAATTCTGCCCTTGGTTAAATCATAAGGGCTCATTTCCACAACCACTTTATCACCCGGCAAAATGCGAATAAAATGCATTCGCATCTTCCCAGACACATGCGCCAAAATGCGATGGCCATTCTCAAGCTCGACACGAAACATCGCGTTGGGCAGTGCATCAATCACTTTGGCATCGACTCTTATGGAGTCTTCTCTTGGCATATCGTTTCTTTACGCTTTCTATTGATTTGTTTCACTCAGATCCGTCAGCACTTCACAGCCGTCTTTGGTTATGGCGACCGTATGTTCGAAATGAGCTGAACATTGCCCATCCTGTGTTACCACCGTCCATCCATCGGCCAGCGTACGGACCGTATGTTTACCCATATTCACCATCGGCTCTATCGCCAGAATCATCCCTTCCTGAAGGACAAAATCATTCTTGAGCAGGTCGCGGCTGACAAAGTTGGGGATTTTGGGATCTTCATGCATCTCGGTACCAATCCCATGGCCAACATAATCCCGTACCACGGAAAATCCGGCCTGTTTTGCCAACTGCTCCATGCATCCGGCGACAGCGCTCCATTTAATACCGGGAGCAGCCATCTCAATAGCGATATCCAGCATCTGCTTTGTTATGTCCAGAAGCTTCTGCTTTGCAGGCGATATCATTCCGATTGGAATAGTTACCGCAGCATCACCGCAATAACCATTTACCTTGACTCCGAAATCGACGCTTAAAATATCACCCTGCCGAAGTATTACTTTGGGCGATGGAATTCCGTGCACCAATTGCTCATTGATTGATGCGCAAATTGCACCTGGAAACGGCCTTCCGCCATAAGGGCAGGGAACGCCTCGAAACAAGGCGGTTGCCCCAGAGGCCTGAGTCATTTCTGTTGCAACCTGATCCAGCTGGGCAGTGCTGACGCCTGATACCGCTAACTCTTGAAGTTTTGAAAGAACCTTCGCAACGACCATCCCGGCCCTGCGAATCATCTGAATTTCTCGGCTGCTTCGCAGCGTAATAGCCATCGCAACAACCTATTTTATAAGGGTATCCAGTTTCTTGAAGATTAACTGGGTAACCTGATCTATATCCAGGGCGGCATCGATATCTATAATCATCGCACCTTTGGATTTATAATAACCTACCACCGCAGCCGTCTGCTGATGATATGTTTTTAATCTATTTTCCACAACTTCGGGGGTATCATCTACCCGCTGAACCAAAGGACCGCATCCTTTATCACACTGTCCTTCGACTTTGGGCTTCAGCGACTGTATATGATATACCGCACCGCATTTCGGACAGCTTCGGCGTCCGGTCATACGTGGAAGAATCATCTGATCATCAACAACCAGATTGACAATCGCATTGATCTTCTCGCCGGCGGCCGCAAGGGCTTTATCCAACCCTTCGCCCTGAACGGTCGTCCGAGGAAAACCATCCAACACATATCCGCGGGGTGCATTCGTCATGGCTTTAACCATCATATCGATAATCAGGCCATCGGGAACCAACGCCCCGGAATCCATATAACTTTGGGCTTTTTTACCTAAATCCGATCCTGCAGCACGTTCAGCTCGAAGAATATCGCCGCTGGACAAATGCACAATTTTATACTTTTCAATAATCCTCTTGCACTGGGTGCCTTTACCGGCCCCCGGAGGTCCCAACAGAATCAACCTCATCGATATGCCCCTTTAATCCGGCCGGCTTCTGAAAAACCTTCGTAGTTGCGCATCAGCAGGTTGGCCTCGATACGCTGGACCAAATCCAGCGACACACTGACAACAATCAAAAGTCCCGTACCACCAAGGTAGGACGTTACAACATAATTTACACCAAGCAGACCCGAGACCAGGCTGGGGATAACCGCGATAATCGCCAGAAAAGCCGCACCAAAGAACGTAATGCGAATCATAACCGTTTCCAGGTATTCAGCGGTGCGCTGACCCGGCCGAAGACCGGGAATGAAACTGCCGCGGTCACGGAGATTTTTGGCCATATCTTTCGGCTGAAACTGAACGGTTGTCCAGAAGAAAGCAAAGACGAAAATCATCACGACATACACTACGGTATAGATATAGGAAGTCGGCTGAAAGGCTTCGTCGAAGAGCCGGGTAAATTCCGAACCCGGGAAGAGGTTCTTAAACCATCCGGCAATAATATTCGGGAAAATCATCAAGCTTGAAGCGAAGATGATGGGCATCACGCCGCCATGATTCACACGCAGCGGCAGATAATGACGCTGACCGCCATACATCCGATGGCCGCGCATCTGTTTGGCCTGCTGAATCGGAATACGACGCTGGCCCTGTGTAATCAGAATAGCACCCGCAATGACAAAAACAAAAGCGGCGATCAGGAAAATCAAGGTTCCAGGGCCATACTTACCCGCGGAAACGCCGACTTTAAATTCGGTATTGAGCCACACATCATGAAAGGCTTTAGGCATACGGGCCAAAATACCAGCCATAATCAAAAGGCTGATGCCGTTACCGATGCCGTATTCGTCAATTTGCTCACCCAGCCACATCAAAAACAGAGTTCCGGCCGTCATACCGACAACCCCCATCAGGATTGTCCAGAACTGCATGCCCGGATAGATATAGCCTTCGCCGCTCATAAACATCCGCATATACATCATCGCCTGCAGAATACAGAGCGGAACCGTCAGATAACGGGTATATTCCTGTATTTTCTTATGCCCGGTTGCGCCTTCCTGCCGCAGTTTTCGCAGCGAGGGCAAGACTTCACCCAACAGCATTAGAATAATCGACGCAGAAATATAAGGCATAATACCCAAGCCGAACAAACTGCTTCGGCTCAGCGTACCGCCGGTAAACATTTCCAGATAATCCGTCGCACGGCTCATGGGGCTGCTCGAATCTTTCTGGCTTGATTGGGCTGCAATTACTTCCTGATTGAAACCCGGTACCGGAATATAAAAACCGATTCGGTAAATGCAAAGCAGAGCCGCAGTAAACAGAATCTTGGTTCTAAGATCCGGAATCTTGAAGATATTTACAAATGTACCCAGCATCAGACAAATCCTTTGGTTAGAATCCTAAGCTACGACTTTCACGGTTCCGCCGCAGCCGGAAATTTTCTGTTCGGCACTCTTGCTGAACTTATGGGCAGTCACGGTCAGCTTTTTCGACAACTCGCCATCACCAAGGATTTTGATGCGGCTGTCGGTGCTGTCGATTAAACCGGCAACATACATTTCTTTGGCGCCCACAGCAGCACCATCATCAAAAACGCGGTCCAACTGCGATACATTCACAACTTCATAACGAGTGGTGAAATTGGCATTGTTAAACCCGCGTTTGGGTATGCGGCGAAACAGAGGCATCTGTCCGCCTTCATAGGTCAAGGGGATTGAAAATCCTGAACGGGATCCATCACCCTTCTGTCCGCGTCCGCAGGTTTTGCCGTGGCCGCTGGCAGTACCGCGTCCAACTCGCTTGCGTTTTTTATGCGCTCCGGCAATTGCTGTAATTTCATGTATATACATCTTACTTACGTCCTTAGTTTAAGCTTCAATCTTTACGCCGCGAAGCGACTCGATTGTCTCTTTATTTTGAAGTTTCACAAGACCGGCCATCACGGCTTTGACCACATTTTTCGGCGAACGGCTGCCATAAATTTTGGTCAGCACATTGCGTACTCCCGCCAGCTCAAGCATCGCACGAGCCGATGAACCGGCAATAACACCCGTACCAGGGCTGGCCGGCATCATGAGCACATCCGTTGCACGGCATTTGCCGTGAATTTGATGCGGCAGTGTATCATTGACGACAACAATCTTTTTAAGATTCTTCTTGGCGTCTTTGATTGCCTTTTCGACGGCCGGAGGAACTTCATTGGCCTTGCCGTACCCGTACCCTACTGTACCATTGCGATCACCAACTACGACCAGTGCAGCAAAGCTGAAACGTCTGCCGCCCTTAACGACTTTGGCGTTGCGATAAACCTTCACAACGGTCTCTTCCAGCGGCTGTTCGCCGTACATTTCTGTTCTGATTGCTTCCTCAGCCAACTTAACTCTCCGTTATCAAAAACCTGTAACTGGGTTATTGTACCTTTTTCCTGACGATTAAAATGCCAATCCGGCCTTGCGTGCTGCATCAGCCAGCGACTTGACTCGGCCATGATACTTATAGCCATTACGATCGAAACAAACGGCCTTGATGCCGACTTCCATGGCACGTTTTGCCAAGGCGGTTCCCACAACTGCGGCAGCATCCCTGTTGCCGGTTTTCTTGACGCCTTCTTTGACGCCTTTGGCCACCGTACTGGCGGAAGCCAGGGTCAATCCGGCGACATCATCGATAATCTGAGCATAGATATGCCGGGCCGAGCGGAATACCACCAGGCGGGGACGTTCGGGCATACCGAAAACCTTTTTACGCGACCGCCAATTCCGGCGTTCTCTGCATTTTTCTATTCTGTCTTTCAACATAGCTTTGTCATCCTGCGATTTTCAAAGGAGGCCTATGCCGCCTGTAAAATCAAGTATTGTTTATTATCCACCGGAGGCCAGTGCTTTACCTTCTTTACGTACCACATGCTCATCAGCAAAGCGAATCCCTTTACCCTGATACGGTTCCGGGGGACGAACACGGCGGACGTTTGTTGCAAACTGACCGATAGCGTGCTTGTCTGCACTGGTCAGGGTGAACAAGGCTGGCGTGTCATTACCCTTGGTTGCCGCGGTTTTGATTTCCACCTTGACATTCTTGGGAATCGGCAACGAAACCGTATTGCAGTAGCCGACATTGAGCAGCAGTTTACCGCCCTGTTCTTTAACGTTGTAGCCGGTGCCGAAAATCTGAATATCTTTTTGATATCCCTTGGTCACGCCTTCAACCATGTTAAAAATCAAAGCCCGGGTTGTCCCATGCATCGCTTTCTTGAATCTCACATTTTCGTCGTCATTGACAACGGAAACCTGATTATTCTCAACCTTGACACTCACTTCAGGACTGACGTTCATCTGGAGAGTGCCCTTGGGGCCGGTGATTTTAAGGGTCTTGCCGCTTAATTCAACCTTGACGCCGCCGGGGATCTCAATTGGTTTTTTTCCTATACGACTCATTTAGCTCACCGTACAAATTAATTCGCCGCCGATGTTTTCCTTGCGGCATACTCTATCGCTTACGATTCCTTTGCTGGTCGAGACGATTGAAATCCCCAACCCGCCAAGCACTTTGGGCAAATCCGCGACCGGGCAGTATACACGGCAGCCGGGCTTGCTCATCCGTTTAATATCATTAATCAGGTGCTCGCCGGTTGCGGAGTACTTCAACTTGATCCGCAACAGACCCTGCTTGCCATCGTCGATACAATCGTAGTCTTCGATGAAGCCTTCCGTCTTTAGAACAGAAGCAACGCCCTGACAGACCTTCGAGTTGGGAATCTTGACTTCCCGTCTGCCGACTCTGCCGGCATTCCGCACTCGCGTTAGCATATCCGCAATCGGATCACTCAGACTCATTTATTTACTCCAAACGTATTGCAATTAAGATTCATTCATTACCAACTTGACTTCTTGACGCCGGGTATCTTACCCTCATTGGCCATCTTGCGGAAGCAGATACGACAAATCTTAAACTTCCGATAAACCGCTCTGGCACGCCCGCATATCTGACACCGCGTATATCCGCGGCTGGGATACTTGGGTTTTTTCGCACACTTATTTTCCATTGCCTTTGTTGACATAGTTTACTCCATAGACCCGATTTCGGGTTGGCTTATGATTTAAAGGGCATTCCGAACAACCGCAGCAACTCACGTCCTTCGTTGTTGGTTTTGGCTGTCGTTACAAATGTTATATTCATCCCCTGCTGATGCTCGATCTTGGCCGGATCGATTTCGGGGAATACGCTCTGTTCATCCAATCCCATCGAATAGTTACCCATCCCGTCAAACCCGTTGGGGTTCAGACCGCGGAAGTCCTTAACGCGGGGAATCGCAAGGTTAATCAGACGATCCAGGAACTCGTACATCCGTTCCTTGCGAAGCGTCACCTTAAGACCGGTCTTATCGCCTTCACGAACCTTAAAGTTCGACACGCTTTTCTTGGCTTTGCAGACCAACGGCTTCTGGCCGCTGATGGTGGTCATATCCTTAACAGCCAAATCCATAAACTTCTTATCTTGAATCGCCTTGCCAAGCCCCATCGATACGACGATCTTCTGCAGGCGGGGTATTGCCATCGCGCTGGAATAGCCGTACTTTTCTTTCAATGCTGCGGCAATTTTGCTTTTGTATAAATCTTTTAAACGAGCCATAGTTTACCCTTTTGTTCTGACGACTATTTGGTCGCTCTGGTCACAACACTGATTTCATTACCGCTTTTGCTGACCCGCTTTTTGGCGCCTTTGGAATCAGTGACAAATTTCACACGAGTTCCTTTGCCTGTCTTGGGATCCACAGGAAGCACATTGCTGATATGAATGGGCTTTTCCACACGAACTCGGCCGCCCTGAGGATTCTTCTGAGACGGACGAACGTGCTTTTGCGCCAAGTTGACGCCCTCGACCACTACGCGGTCTTTATCGGGTATAACCCGCAATACGCGTCCTGTTACCCCTTTGCTGTCACCGGCTATTACCTGTACCGTATCGCCTGATTTAATATGTTTTGCCATATCTGTTATCCTGATGCAGGCCTTAGACTACTTCACTGGCCAGCGAAATAATTTTCATAAAGTTCTTTTCACGCAATTCTCTCGGAACCGCACCAAAAATACGGGTGCCGATCGGGTTATTTTCCGCATCAATGATGACTGCGGCATTGCCGTCAAAACGGACATAGCTTCCGTCCGGCCGGCGAATCGGGTGCTTGGTTCGCACCACGACGCATTTATAAACCTTTTTACGGTCCAGCTGGCAGCTCGGCAGATACTTTTTCAGCGCGACGCAGATGATGTCGCCGACCTGTGCGGTTACCCGCGTATACTTGCCTTTACGTGCACTGCTTTTTCCAAGAACGCGAATACATTGCGCTTCTTTGACGCCGCTGTTGTCGGCGATTTCCAACATTGTTTCCTGCTGTATCACGGCGGCCCCTTTACTCTACAACTGCCTTTTGTACGACATTCATCAGACGCCAGCTTTTATTCTTGCTGATCGGTCTGCACTCGGTAATTTCAACCACATCGCCTACGCCGGCAATGTTACCCGGATCATGCACGGCAAGACGGGTTCTGCGACGCATAAACTTGCCATATTTCGGATGGCGGGCCAAAAAGTCGATCTGAACCTTGATCGTCTTATCGCCGCTTTTGCCGATGACCACGGCACGCTGAGTTTTATTGATTTCTTTTTCCATAGTCACTTACTGAACCTTTAACTGATCCTGACGCATAATGGTCTTAATCCGGGCGATATCCTTGCGAATGTTACGAATCGCATGTCGGTTGGGAAGATTTTCGGTCACCGACTGACAACGAAGCTCATAAAGCTTCTTATTCAGTTCGCCAAGCTTTTCCTGACGTTCATCATTTCTTAGATCTCGAATTTCAGAAGATTTCATGATATTCCTTTCTATCCGAGACTATGCCGACGCGTTACCAGACGGCATCGAATGGGCATTTTGTGAGCTACACGCAGCAGCGCGGTTTTCGCAACCTGTTCATCGACGCCGCCGATTTCAAACATTACGGTTCCGGGCTTAACGCGAGCAACCCAGCCCTCGACTTCGGCTTTACCTTTACCCATACGAGTTTCCAGCGGTTTTGCCGAATACGAATGGTTGGGGAAAATGCGGATATGCACTTTGCCTTCGCGGTGCAGAAAATGAGTTGCCGCAACACGCCCGGCTTCAATCTGACGACCGGTAATCCAGCTGCCTTCGACGGCCTGAAGACCCCACTCGCCGAAAGCGACATAATTACACCGACAAGCATTACCGCGCATCTTGCCGCGCATCTGCTTGCGATATTTTACTCTTTTAGGCATCAACGCCATAATTCTATTCCCTTATTAAACCGCTTATTAATTAGCTGTTTTCAACAGTATTGTTATCCATTGGTTCGGCCGATTCGTCTGCCTGAGGAGCAACACGGCTCTGACTGGCATCCTGACGGCTGCGTCGAGGCCCTTTACCGCCTCGTTCTCCGCCGCGCTGAGGACGACGGCGTTCGCCGCCGGCTGAACGCTGTACCGGGGTAATTTCTTCGCCGAATTTACCCTTGTAAATCCATACTTTAATGCCAATGCAGCCATAAGTGGTCACAGCTGTTGCAACGCCGTAATCCACGTTGGCATCCAGAGTCTGCAGCGGAATCGAACCCAGCTTCTGCGCTTCGCTGCGTGCGATTTCAGCACCGCCCAAACGGCCGCTGATCAGAATCTTGACCCCCTTGGCGCCTGCATTCATCGCGTTTTCGCATGCCATTTTCATCACACGGCGGAACGCGGCACGTTTCTTAAGCTGTTCGGAAATGCCTTCGGCAACCAGCTTCGAATCAAGAGCAGCTTCCTTGATTTCAATCACATTGACATTGACCTTGCGATCAATGAGATTTTCAAGTTCTTCACGGAGTTTATCAACTTCCGCTCCGCGGGGACCGATGACCATACCGGGCCGTGCGGTGTGCAGGGTAACCTTCACTTCATTGCGAGTACGGGCGATTTCCGTCTTGGCAACTGCAGCATAAGGAGCACGGCGGTTGAACTTATTGTCGATGAACTCGCGAATCTTGAAGTCCTCGACAAGAAACTCACCGTAATTGGCCTTGGGAGCAAACCAAATGCTGTCCCAGCCACGAGTGATACCTGTTCTAAAACCGATTGGAGATGTCTTCTGACCCATATATCTGTATCCGTGAATTAAAATTCCGCCACTGCTATGTGAATATGACTGGCTTGTTTACGAATCGCATGAGCGCGTCCGCGATCTTTCGCTCTGAACCCTTTGGTGCCTATCCGACGACCAGCGCCATCAACCCGGACTTCGGAAACAACCAAATTATCGACATCGGCTTCATTCTCGTCGGCATCCGCAATCGCAGCCTGCAGGGTTTTGCGAACGGCTTCGGCGGCTCGTTTGCGTGTGAATGTCAGGATATCCAACGCGTCCTGAACATCACGGCCGCGAATCAATGAGGTTACCAGACGAACTTTGCTCGGTGACATCGGAGCATATCGATAGGATGACTTCCATTCAGAAATATCACTGACGCTAACACCCAAGGCATCGGCGAGCCGCTGAACATCCTGTTTGGCGGGTTTCACTGCAAATAAACCCTTCATCCAATTCTTCACCGCGGTTAAGGCAGCTTCTTTATCCATACCGCCACGAGTCAGATGATCTGCAAGCGTCTGGACACTCACGCCTTTTTTCTGCGATTGTTTTAAAAATTTCTTAGCGCTCAACATTGTTTTAACCTTTTGAAACATCCGGCGTTCTATCGCCGTTATCTCTATTTATCCGTTTTATGCTTTAGCTTCAGCTTTGCTGCCTGAATGACCTCTAAACGTACGGGTCAGCGAAAACTCGCCCATCTTGTGACCAACCATATCTTCCGTCACAAACACCTTATGGAACATTTTACCGTTATGAACCATAAACGTATAACCGACGAATTCCGGTATAATCGTGCAGGCACGGGCCCAGGTCTTGATTGGTTCTTTCCGGCCGCTCTGAATCTGCTTTTGCACTTTCAGATACAGCTTTTCATCAACAAAAGGCCCTTTTTTCTGCGAACGTCCCATTGACTATCCTCAATTATATTAAGTAAATTCCTATCGTTTCGTTTTAATTACAATACCAACTGAATGCCGCGACCATTCTTTCTGCGGCGAATAATCTTACTGTTGGTAACTTTACGCGGATTACGCGTCTTGCCGCCTTTAGCCGGTACACCGGTCGGAGAACATGGATGACGACCGCCGTTGGCACGACCTTCACCACCGCCCATCGGGTGGGCCACCGGGTTTTGTGCCTTGCCGCGAACGTGGGGGCGTTTACCCAGATAACGCTTGCGTCCGGCTTTGCCCAGATGAACATTCTGATAATCGGAATTGCCGAGCTGACCTACGGTTGCACGGCATTCTTTGCGGATATAACGCATTTCTCCGCTGGGCAGAATGATCGTAACATAATCGCCTTCTTTGGCCATCAGCCGGGCTACGCCGCCGGCGGTACGAACCATTTTGCCGCCCTGTCCGGGGTTCATTTCGATATTGTGAATCTCGACGTTGACCGGAATCGCCGACAAGGGCATCGCATTGCCAACCTTAGGTTCAACTGAAACTCCGCTTTCAATGACCATTCCGACCTTCAGACCATCGGGAGACAGAATGTAGCGTTTTTCACCGTCATTGTACTCAACCAGGCTGATAAAGCAATTGCGGTTCGGATCATACTCCACGCTCATTACTTTAGCAGGCACGTTATCTTTATTCCGGCGGAAATCGATTACGCGATAAATTTTGCGGGCCCCGCCGCCGCGAAAACGAACCGTGGTTTTGCCATGGTGATTGCGGCCGCCTGTCTTTTTCAGACGTACACACAGTGCCTTTTGCGGCGTATCTGTCGTCAGAACAGCATTGTAATCAATAACCGAGGCGTTGCGTCTGCCGTTGCTGGTTGGTTTGTAGTATTTAATTGCCATATTCGTCTATATCCTTACTTGCGGAAGTTCACGCCATTAGAACAGGTCGATGCGATTGTCAGGATGAAGCACAACAACCGCCTTTTTCCAACTGGGGGTTACGCCAAACGTCCGGCCTCTGCGGCGAACTTTGCCTTTGACATTCGCTGTCCGCACATCCAATACCTTAACGTTATAAAGCTTTTCGACGGCCTGGCGAATCTGGACCTTGTTGGAATTCTTATGCACTTCGAAGGAATATGCGTTTTTGGTATTCGCAAAATGCATTCCCTGTTCAGTAACTATGGGTCTGACTATAATGTTGTATTCGTTCATATTATAACCACCTTAGGGATTTAATTGGATTCCCGGTTAACCAGAGCCAAAAAGGCGTCTTTTGTTAACAGCATTTTCTGACGGTTGCAGATATCACCGGCATTCAATTCATTGACCAGCATCAAGCCGACTTTCGGTACATTACGAACTGACTTAAGCAGGCTTTCACTGCGATCCTTGACGGCAACCAGACAGCTGCGTTCTATCTTTAAGTTGTTCAAAACGCGAACAAACTCTTTAGTCTTGGGTGCATCAAAGTTCAGTTCATCAACCAAAACAACGCTACCGCTCTGCAGTTTGGATAAGATTGCCGAATCCGTTGCCAGACGACGCTGTTTCTTGGGCATATCCTGATTGAAGTCCCGGACCTTTTTGCCGAATGCCACACCGCCGCCGACACGGGACGGGGTTCGAACCTGACCCATACGGGCATTACCGGTCCCCTTTTGCTTGTAAAGCTTGCGGGTTGAACCTTCTACCAGACTTTTCTGTTTGGTCGCTGCGGTGCCGATGCGCTTATTGGCCTGATACATGACCACAGCCTGTTTGATCAGAGCATGACGAACAACGCCCCCAAAGACGCTTTCATCTACCTGGAGGCTTTCAACCTCTTTGCCTTCGCGATTATATACTGCAATGTCAATCATATTCTATTCCAGTCGGAATCTGCTGAATGTTTATTTTTTCGTTTTTGCCGTGCGAATCTCTACATATCCGCCGTTGGGACCGGGAACACCGCCTTTAACGACAAGCAGGTTGTTTTCCGGATCAATCGAAATCAGTTTGTGATTTCTGGTGGTGACCCGTTCGTTGCCCAGACGACCGCTCATCCGCTTGCCTTTTTTGATCTTACCGCTATTACCACGGTTGGTTGCATGGCTGGCGATTGAACCACCGGCACGGTGCTTGCGTTCGGTACCGTGTGATGCCGGGAAACCGCCGAAGTTGTGGCGTTTCATAACACCGGCATACCCTTTACCCTTGCTGGTGCCAATCACATCAACATAGGTTACACCTTCAAACAGCTTTACATCCACATCATCGCCGGCGTTGTATTTTACTTCAGCGCCGTCTTCCAAACGCCACTCGCGGATAAATCGTTTGGCCGCGGTATTGACCTTGGCCGCATGACCTGCTTCGGGCTTTAATACCCGACGTTCTTTCTTATCATCAAAACCAAGCTGCATGGCCGCATATCCATCCGTTTCCGGGGTCTTGACCTGCATAACCTTACAGGGACCGGCCTGGATTACCGTAACCGTCGTCATCTGACCGGCTTCGTTGTAAACCTGCGTCATGCCAACTTTTTTTCCCAGCAACATTGCCATTGTCTATTTCCTTTGAGTCTGACTCAATCTTTCACATTCTCAAGAATGCCTTTTTTAATGCTGGCATTCATGATTTTTTAGGACTACGCTTTAATCTTAACAAAAACGCCCGCAGGGACAACAAGCCGGTTGAGGGCTTCGACTGTGCGGGCATTTGCATCATAAATATCAATCAAACGCTTATGCGTTCTCATTTCAAACTGTTCACGAGACTTCTTATCCACATGCGGACTGCGCAATACGGTATACCGCTCAATGCGGGTCGGCAGCGGAACCGGTCCGCTAACCCGTGCGTTCGTACGGCGAGCCTGCTCAACGATTTCTTTCGCCGAGCTGTCCAAAGCCCTATGATCATAGGCTTCCATTCTTATTCTAATGCGTTCGGTTTCCGTCATGGTTAACCCTTAATCTATACCTGCGACATCTACATATCCATTTTTGAAAGATGGAAAGATTATCAATTCCATCCAACAAAAACAAGAAAAAAACTTATTTTTTGTTAAAAGTTATTTTTTTACAAATGTATCTGTTGTTCATTTTAATTTTAGTCCATCAGAATCGCATTCATTTTTTAAGATACCTGAGGACAAAATTATAGGACATACCCAATCTATTTGTGTATGAAATCCTAATTACCAAATACGTCCACAATTTAACTTTCGCGCATTAAACTTGATGTAAGTCCTTGCACTACATGTATTTGGCATTCAAAGCCTTGAAGGCTTCAGTGCCGTCCATAAAATCTCAAACTGAGATGAACAGCCCAACTCGAATCGCACGATATTCATTCATAACGCGCTCGCTCGGCCGGAAAGAAGGAGTATATAACAGGCTTTTATACTTGTCAATAACTTCCTAAAAGAATTTTTTCAATTATTTGGTCGGGAACCCGTTCATAACTTAAAGGCTCCATGGTAAATGTGCCCCGCCCCGCCGTGGCACTGCGAATCTGGCTCGCATAACCAAACATTTCCCCAAGCGGCACTTTGGCATCAATCACCCGAACCGTGCCGTGCAGATAGGAATTGGTAATTTCGCCGCGTCGTGCAACCAGATTGCCCTGAATAGCCCCAAAGTAGTTTTCAGGCGTTACCACCTGAACACGCATTACTGGCTCCAGAAGCACCGGATTTGCCTTGCCGAGGAGATCCTGTACCGCAATACTCGCAGCCTGTTCAAACGCCAATTCCGACGAATCGACCGCATGAAACGACCCGTCCAGCAGCGTAACTTTCACGCCGACAACAGGATACCCCGCCAGCGAACCGCTGGTAAGCCCCCCCATAACACCTGCCTCAACGGAAGGAATATACTCTTTCGGAATGGACCCTCCAATGATGGCGTTGACAAATTGGTTGGTTTTGGCATAGTGGCCGTCTTCGCTGAACAACGCTTCCATCCGGATAACCACATGCCCATATTGTCCCCGGCCGCCGGTTTGACGGATAAATTTGCCCTCCCCTTCGGCAGTTCCGGCAATCGCCTCTTTATAGGCCACGCGAGGCTTGCCCACACGCACCTTTACCCCTAAATCCCGAATCAGCTTATTTTCCAGAATCTCCAGGTGCAGTTCACCCATACCGCTGATGATGGTTTGTCCTGTTTCCGGATCAAATTTGGATTTGAATGTGGGGTCTTCTTTTCGCAGCATCGCCAGCGCTTCACCAAGTCGATTTCGCTCAGCCGCGGAAATCGGCTCAATTGACATACTAATAACCGTTTCCGGAAACGTGATGCCTTCCAGCATGACATTTTCTTTGGAGTCACAGAGGGTATCGCCGGTCAAGGTATCTTTGGGTCCCAGCACCGCCACAATATCACCGGCAAAAGCAGAGTCGATAATAAGACGCTCTGAGGCATGCATGTGAAACAGCCGGGTAACATTTTCTTTGACATTACGGTTCGGATTAAATACGCGTGTGCCCTTATGAACAGCCCCTTGGTAGATACGCAGGAAATACAAATCACCGTGCTTGTCGCTGGTAATCTTGAACGCCATCGCCACAAGCGGCTTTTTGGGGTCGCAAACAACTTTGACAGGCTTGTTTTTGTCGCCGTTTTCATGTCCAATTACCGGCGGCATGTCCAGCGGCGAAGGCAGATAATTAACCACCGCATCCAGCAGACGGCGAACGCCGATATTACGCAGTGCCGAACCCACCAGAACAGGGTGCAATGTGTTGGCCACGGTACCCTTTCGAATCGCCCGATAAATCACATCCTCCGCGATAGGCTGGTCACTGATATACAGCTCCATCATTTCATCATCAAACTCCGCCGCCGCCTCGATCATCTTGGACCGATAGTGCAACGCATTATCCATCAGGTCCGCAGGAATCGCCTCTTCTCTGAAGCTGGCGCCTTTTTCTTCCTGGGTGAAATACACCGCTTTCATCTTAACCAAATCAACCATTCCTTCGAATGTCGATTCGTAACCAATTGGAATCTGCACCGGGACAGGGTTTGACAACAGTTTATCGTGAATGCTTCGAAGACACATCTCGAAATCGGCGCCGATTTTATCCATCTTGTTGATGAAAATCAGGCACGACAGCTGATACTTCTGCCCCTGCCGCCAGACGGTCTCCGATTGAGCCTGAACACCCTCTGAGGCGTCAAAAACAGCCACCGCCCCATCGAGAACACGAAGCGACCGTTCGACCTCCGCCGTAAAATCCACATGGCCCGGCGTATCGATCAGATTGATGTCGTAGCCTTTCCACGGACATTTGGTAGCCGCCGAGGTAATCGTAATGCCGCGCTGCTGTTCTTCTTCCAGATAATCCATTACGGCCGTGCCGTTGTGAACTTCACCGATTTTGTATGTCTTGCCGCTGAAATATAATATCCGCTCCGATACCGTCGTCTTGCCGGCGTCGATATGCGCCATAATACCGATATTTCGTACTAAGGATAAGTCGTCAGCCATAAGTCAATCACTCAATCTGATGCCATCATTCAGTATTCTGCGTCAAAAAAACAGCAGCCATACCCATTGCCCGACGGGATTTTACATCCCCTGTCGAGCGGGCCGGCTGTATATAAAAAAACAACCACGGGTGCAGTTTATCACATCCGTGGCTGTTTTGAAAAACAAATTGTTACCAGGCAAAGTGGGCGAAAGCCTTGTTGGCTTCGGCCATACGATGCACGTTTTCCCGCATCGTCATTGCTGCGCCTTCGCGTTTGAAGGCATCCAGCAGCTCGCCTGCCAGACGCTGCGCCATCGGCTTGCCCTTCTTGCCGCGTGCGGCCGCCAGAATCCAGCGGAATGCCAGGGACTGCTGACGTTTGGGGCGGACCTGCATCGGGACCTGATAGCTGGCTCCGCCGACGCGTTTGCTGCGAACTTCCAGCATCGGCTTGACATTCTCGATAGCCGTCTCAAACACCTCTATCGTCGGCGTCTCAGCAACCTGCTTGGCAATAATATCCATCGCATCATAGAAAATTTCTAATGCCCGGCTCTTTTTGCCGTCCCACATCATACAGTTGACAAACTTGGAAACCAGTTTGCTGTTATACTTATGATCAGGGGTTAAATACCTGCTGTCGCCTTCTACGAATTTTTTTCTTCCCATTCAAACACCTTACACTAAATGTTGGGGTTTACTATCAATTTATCTATTTTAAAGGAATCCGCACCGCGAACGGTGCTGTCCACCTAACGACTATTTACCCTTCTTGGCGCCGTATTTACTGCGGCCTTGTTTACGGCCGTTTACGCCCGAAGTATCCAGGGTGCCGCGAACAATATGGTACCGTACGCCAGGCAAGTCACGAACACGGCCGCCGCGAATCATCACCGTACTGTGTTCCTGCAGGTTATGGTCAATACCGGGAATGTACGCAGTCACTTCGGTACCGTTGGTCAACCGGACACGGGCGATTTTACGCAACGCGGAGTTGGGCTTCTTGGGCGTCTGGGTCCTGACGATCAGGCAGACACCGCGTTTCTGAGGGCTTCCGCTGATATCGGAAACTCTCTTTTTACCTTTGTTTCTTCGCCCGTTGCGAACTAACTGATTAATGGTCGGCATATCTTCTCCAAAAGTTCTAACCGCTTATACATAAAAGAGTTATATTTTTTATTCCAATCCCAAAGCCGCCTTGACCGCCTTATCGGCTGCCGCATCGGCTTCTTTGGCCTGACGCAATTCTTCAAGCTGACGCGGCACTGGAGGCTCGCCCATATGCTTGATCTTGGCGTCTAAGTATTTCTTGAAAGCTGTACCTGCCGGGATCAGGTGACCCAGAATGACATTTTCTTTCAAACCAACAAGATCATCAATTTTACCGGCAAGCGAGGCTTCCGTCAAGACTTTTGTTGTTTCCTGGAAGCTTGCAGCCGAAATAAAGCTGTCTGACTGCAGCGATGCCTTGGTAATACCCAGCAGCAGCGTGGTGGCCGTCGCCGGACGCGGCTTTTTGCCTTTCGCCGCCGTTCCGCCCAGAGCTTCGACTTTTTCGTTGGCCAATTCAAGCTGTTCTTTGGTTACAACCTGACCAACCTTCAGGTCGGTATCGCCGGGGTCGCTGATACGCAGACCCATCGACAGGTCGATATTCGCTCTGCGGAAATCCTGCTTATCGACGATTTCGCCGGGCAGATACTGACTGTCGCCGACGGTTTCAATTTCAACTTTATTCATCATCTGCGACAGAATCACTTCGATGTGCTTGTCGTTGATGGTCACACTCTGGGCACGATACACATTCTGCACTTCGCGGAGCAGATAACGCTGCAGGGCTTCTTCGCCCTTAATTCGCAGAATGTCATGCGGAACCAGCGGACCATCGGTTAAGGCATCGCCGGCTTCCACCCGGTCGCCGGTATGGAAGTTCAAATGCCGGTCACGCGGTACATGGTGTTCTTTTTCCATACCGCTTTCATTGCGGATGATAATCGTCATCTTGCCGCGGCGTTTATCGCTCTTGAGTTCCACGGTACCGGAAATTTCCGCCATCGCCGCCGGATCTTTCGGCTTGCGGGCTTCGAAGATTTCCGTAACACGAGGCAGACCGCCGGTAATATCCTGCGTACCTGCACCGCCGCGAGGCAGACGGGCCAGCAGAGCGCCCGCGACAACCTGAGCGCCTTCATCCACTTCAATACGGGCCTTAGACGGCAGATAGTGAACATCCAGAATCTTGCCGTCGGCATCTTCGATAATCACCTGCGGGTGCTTGTCACCCTTGTGTTCGATAACGACAGGACGGCCCTTTTGACCCTTGCGTTCTTCTTCGATACGCATGGTTTCGCCTTCGATGACATCCACCAAACGTACGAAACCGGGTACTTCGGCCAAAATCGGAACACGGTGCGGGTCCCAGGCGAACATCCGCTCGCCGCGTTTAACCTTCTGGCCATCTTCGGCCATAATCAAACCGCCGTAGGGCACTTTAAAGCGTTCCAGTTCGCGGCCTTTTTCATCCACCAAGGCCATTTCGCCGTTGCGGCGTAAGGCGATTTTCTGCCTGGCGCCTTCGATTTCAACTTCGACGACATTCAATTCGATATACTTAATCACACCGTCACGCGTGGCCTTCTGATCGTTTTCAATCAGCGACACCGACGCGATACCACCGGTATGGAACGTTCTCATGGTCAGCTGCGTACCGGGTTCACCGATGGACTGGGCAGCCATGATACCGACGGCCAGACCTTCTTCAGCCACCAGACTGGTACTCAGATCCCAGCCATAGCAGCGGGCACAGACGCCAACTTTGCTTTCGCAGGTCAGCGGGCTGCGGACACGAATGGATTCCAATCCGAGCTGTTCGATTTTTTCAGCGGCTTCCGGGGTGATCACTTCGTTTTCACGAGCAATCATCTCATCAGTAATCGGGTTGCGGATATTGTCACGCGCGGTGCGGCCGACAATCAAGTTCTTCAGTGCAATATCAACGGTTTCACCTTTATAAACGGTTGCCTTGGTAATACCCTGCAGGGTACCGCAATCCTGTTCGCTGATCATGACATTCTGAGCCACATCAGCCAGCTTACGCGTCAGGTAACCCGAGTCGGCAGTTTTCAAAGCCGTATCGGCCAATCCCTTGCGGGCACCGTGAGTCGAGCTGAAGTATTCCAGCACGTTAAGACCTTCGCGGAAGTTCGACTTAATGGGCGTTTCGATAATTTCGCCGCTCGGCTTGGCCATCAAGGCACGCATACCGGCCAGCTGCTGAATCTGATCGATACTGCCGCGAGCACCGGAATGCCTCATCACCCAAATCGGGTTCAGATACGGTACGCCGTTGCGGACATCGTTCTTCATCGCATTCATCATCGCATTGGTCACCGCCACGCGAGCGTGTGTCCATGCGTCAATGACCTGGTTATAGCGTTCGCCCTCGGTCAGGACGCCCACCTGGAAGTTCTTGTAAATCTTGTCGCATTTCTTCTGCGTTGCATCAATGATGCCCTGCTTTTCCGGCGGGATACGCAGGTCGATCAAACCGAAGCTCATACCGGACAAGGTCGCCCGCTTAAAGCCGAGCTCTTTCATATCATCCAGCAAAGCCAGCGTGGCTTTGGCCCCGGCGTATTCGTAGCAGTCGTGAATGACGTTGCCAAGCTTTTTCTTATCCAGCGTCAGATTGTAGAACGGCATCCGTGAATCGAGAATGTCATTAAACAGGCAGCGGCCGGGTGTAGTTTTAATCAACCCGCCCTTTTCAAATCCGTTTTCGCCAAAGACTTTCTTGCCTTCGGGGATACGAACTTTAACCCGGGCATGAACACCGACTTTACCCATATCCATCGCCGTGATCGCTTCGTTCATATCACGGAAAACCATACCTTCGCCTTTTTGTCCGTCAGCAATATGGGTAATATAGAAGTTACCCAGCACCATATCCTGAGACGGGCCGAGCATCGGGCTTCCGCTGGCAGGCGAGAAAATGTTATTCGTTGCTAAAATCAGAGTGTGCGCCTCAACCTGCGCTTCAATGCTCAGCGGCAGGTGGACAGCCATCTGGTCGCCGTCAAAGTCGGCGTTAAATCCGTTGCAGACCAGCGGGTGGAGCATAATCGCATTGCCTTCCACCAGAACCGGTTCAAAGGCTTGAATACCCATACGGTGAAGCGTAGGAGCACGGTTTAGGAGCACTGGGTGCTGATGAATGACTTCTTCCAGAATATCCCAGACGTATTCTTCACGCCGTTCAAGCATACGCTTGGCGCTCTTGATGGTATCGGCGTAACCGCGGTCTTTCAGCTTGCGGATAATAAACGGCTGGAACAATTCCAAGGCGATTCGCTTGGGCAGACCGCACTGGTACAATTTCAAGTGAGGACCGACAACAATCACCGAACGGGCAGAGTAGTCAACGCGCTTGCCCAGCAGGTTCTCGCGGAAGCGGCCCTGCTTACCCTTGATCATATCGGTTAAGCTCTTCAGAGGACGGTTATTGCTGCCGAGAACCGGTCTGCGGCAGCGGCCGTTGTCAAATAAGGAATCCACCGCCTGCTGGAGCATGCGCTTTTCA
>JBHJNC010000038.1:0-1909 GCA_048497675.1 Gimesia maris | reverse complement strand
AAAATCGGTTATTTGGCACAGGAGCCGGAGCTGGATTTAAACCACACCGTGCTGGAGGAAATGCACGAAGGATTCGTCGATCTTCTGGCAACGCACCACCGCATCGAAGCGCTGTCGCACGAAATGGCGACGCTGACCGGCGATGCGCTTCATGCCGCGATGAAAGACTATGACCGTCTGCGGCATCAATTCGAACTTGATGGCGGGTATTTGTACGAAACCCGAGTCAAAAGCACACTGCTGGGACTGGGGATTGAGCAGGAACTGTTTGAGCAGAAAATCTCAGCTCTGTCCGGCGGGCAGCGGTCGCGGCTGTCATTGGCGAAGATTTTGATTGCCGATGCGGATCTGCTTTTGCTGGATGAGCCAACCAACCATCTTGACCTGCAGGCCATTCAATGGCTGGAAAAATTTCTCAATACCAGTGGTAAGGCCGTGATTATCGTCAGCCACGACCGGTACCTGCTGGATGCGGTGGCCGAGCGGATTGTGGAACTGGATAGTCATCGGGCGCGGTCGTGGAAAGGCAATTACAGCCAATACATCGAAACCAAAGAAAATGTGACCCTGCAGCTTGAACGGCAGCACCGCAAGCGGATGGAGTTTGTCACCCACGAGCTGGATTTCATCGCCCGCAATAAAGACCAGGAAGGAATGCGCGGCACCGCCAAAGGCCGCAAGACGCGGCTGCTGCGGATGCTCAAGGAAAACCCGGACTATCTGGAAAAGCCCGGCGAAAAAAAGACGATTCGCTTTTCCTTCGCTGAGGCCAAAACGCAAAGCGATATTATCTGCCGCGCCGAGGGAGTCTCGAAAGCCTTTGGGCCGATTGTGCTGTTTGAGGATTTGACGTTCGACTTGTATCGCGGGACGATTTTGGGGATTACCGGCCCTAACGGCACAGGCAAAAGTACCCTGCTGAAAATGGCCTTAGGGACGATGCCGCCGGATGAAGGTACCATTCGTCTGGGCAAGACGCTGCGTGTCGGCTATCTTGATCAGCATGCCTCTGTGCTGGACCCGGAAGCGACGGTGCTGCAGGAAATGGCCAAAGTCCGCCCGGATTTACTGCCCGAACAGCTTCGCGGCAGACTGGGGCAATTTCTTTTTTCCGGCGATGATGTCTTTAAAAAAACCGGCAACCTTTCCGGCGGACAGCAAAACCGTCTGATTTTGGCACGGCTGGTGATTAGCGAGCCGGATGTACTTGTGCTTGACGAGCCGACCAACCATCTCGACATCGCCAGCCGGGAGATGCTCGAATCGGCGCTGAATGAATTTAATGGTGCGGTGATTACTGTCAGCCACGACCGCTATTTCCTCGACCGGCTGGCCGACCGATTGCTGATTGTCGGCTGTGATGAACTGGGCGAAAAGCGGCTGGGGCAATGTGAATTTATCACCCCGATTGGAACAGACAAAGGCGTTTGGACCAGCTATACCGAACTGCTCCAGGAACGCAAAGCCGCCGCTGTCGAGCAAAAACAGCAGAAAAAAACCGCTGTCCAGGCCGCCAAGCCGCGTACCGCAGCGCCGCCGGAACTCAAGCAGTTTAATCGGTACACCATCGAGCAGGTTGAAGCGATGATTGCCGAGACGGAAGATAAAATCGCCGCGATGCAGGAACGATTTGGCCACGAAGATATCTATCGCTATGCGGACAAAATTGCAGTCTTGCAAAAAGAGTTTGACCAGGCAAAAACCCATCGCGACCTCTTATACCGCGCGTGGGAATACAAAAGTCAGTAATTTCAGGAGATTCAGGATATGCAGCGAATAACGGATCCTGCCGAAGAGCCGCAAGAAACCATGAAAAAATGTCCTTTTTGTGCCGAGAAGATTCAAGCCGAAGCCATCAAGTGCCGTTATTGCGGCGAATTTATGAACAAACCGGCGGCAACAGTCCTAA
>JBHJNC010000037.1:0-3714 GCA_048497675.1 Gimesia maris | reverse complement strand
CAGGCATCTTCATTAGCAGGATTTTTACAGGCACCGAGGAGGATATAAATTCGATCCGCCGCCGAAACCATATCATAAAGCTCTGTTACCGCACTGATTTCATAGAAATCATCCGGCTTGAGCTCCAAGACATTGTTAAGCTGGTTCAGCGTGACCGCCCCCTCAGTAACCAAATCAATCCCTTCGACTAAATATTTCGGAGGGGCAATCAAGCTGGTCGGCTCCTTTTCGATAGTGATTTCTTTTCCGAGCGTACGTGCCAGGATTGCAGCCGTGGTCGCCCCGCAGACAACTTTCTTACCCGGCATGGCGACAAATCGTTCCGCTGTCGCCATATCCATCAATCGCTCTGCCGGCGGTCCGGTCCAGATGCTTAACGTTCTGGCCATACGGCACTGAATCAAAGCAAGAGTTGCATCATCGTGATCTTTTCCGCCGTTCATAGATGAAATCTTATTCTGGATCTGTAATGTCAGATCAGGGGTCTGCTTCTTGATTAATAAACTGCTTAAGAATGCAGCGACCCCCTCACTTTGCCAGCCGCCGGGCAATACCTCTATACCGGCCTGAGCAATACCATCTGTCAACAATAGCAAACTTTCATCTCTGCTCAGAAAACAAGATGATTCCAGTCCGGATATGCCATCAATGCAGAATTTCCTCTGCGGCAGCGTCTGGGCGTGTCGTGACGTAATCCAGATCGGCTGCGGCGATTCATAACCTAAAATCAAAGCGGCTCCGTCATTTCGAATCTGAGCGATTGAGAATGCCGCATACGGCTTGCCCGGCTGTTTCCATTGCTCCATCGAGGAGGCAACACAAATGAATGCTTCGCGCATTGTAAAGTTTTTCTCTAACAGCCGTTCAATACGCGACTGGCACATCCTGGCCGCCACATGAGCGGCGGGACCAGAACCGACCCCGTCACAGATAATGACCGTCGTTGTCGCCTCATTGCGCATCACTGAGACAACATCACCACAGACCTGCTGATTCCTTTTAAGACGCTGGTCGACCTTTACTTCGAAGTGTAAATATCTTTTAGCCATCCATCGGATTCCAATTTATTTTGTGCAGGTTCATCCTGGGCGATTTGCATTAAGTTGACCAGCAGCTTTTCGCTTTCGGCTGTACTCTGCCCTAAATACTCGGCTATCTTGCCGGCCATCTCGACCTGTCGTTGAATCAGATTCCGTGCCTGCTGAATCGTCTGCGTTCGAAGCTGATTATATTTACGTTTATCGCTGACCGTACGTGTCAGATTCACAAAAACGCCAACAATCTGGCTTTCCGGCCGAAGCGCATAGATAATCTGATGGCAGAACAGGTTGTATTTTTTGTGATGAACCGCCGCCTCTGCCAGTTCCTGCTGGCCTACGGCAACATTCTGGAACGGCTCGGGGTCCATCAAGTAAGAAATCGTCTTACCGCAGGCAGATTCCGTACACATAAACAACCGCTTAAATGACGAGTTCATATGTAAAATCGTCAGGCGATTATCCAGGATAATAATTCCGTTGGGACTGGTTTCAATAATTCGATCCGTCCGCTGTTCAGCAATCCGGCGGACATAGGAAACACACATCTCCGGTTCCGCCATCTGACGCAAGACCGCAACAGCCTGTCGGCGGCAGGTTTGATATCCACATGCACCGCAATTGAGCTGGTCCTGGGGATTTTCTTTGCCGGTTTTTTCGAGAACATGACGAATCTGTTCTTCACTCAAATCCTCTTCTTTCAGTTGATTGTCGGCAAAAGTCTGCTTCAATTCCACTGCCGGCCGGATCACACTACCATCGTCCGATTCTTTTAAATGCTCGAGCATTCGGCGTTTTCGGTCAAATAACGACGTTTCACATCCTATCACCGGGCCGTTAATGCACCCTTGCCCGCAAAAAAGCGGCTCGAGCACACAGCCTCCCTGAATCGAAGTGAATCCATCCAAAGCATCACAAATAGATTCAAAACCACTGACAGTCACGCTCTGAGCCTGACAATACTCAGCGGGCAAAGAAGCCGCCTTTAAACTTCCGCCTTCGAGCGGAAAAAGACGAGCCATTTTAGGCGGCATTTCATCAAATGCGCTTTCTTCGAAATCAGACAAATTAATATGAGCAAGCTCAAACCATTCCAGCAGTTCTGTAAATGTCAAAACCGCATCAACTGCGTGCTCGGGATCGCTTTGTGCCTCCGCCTTTTTGGCGACACAAGGACTGACGAATACGACCTTTGTCCGGCTGCCGAGCTTTGCTTTTAAAGCGCGGGCATGCGCAATCATCGGAGAGACCACAGGAACGAGATTTTCGAGAACCGACGGACGATACCGAATAATATACTGTACAACCGCCGGACAAGCCGTTGTAATCGACAATCGATTCGGATTGTCCCGGACATATTCGGCTGTTTTGTCGGCCACCCACGCAGCACCCGAAGCTGTTTCGGCCACATAACAAAAACCAAGCTTCCGCAACGCAGAAGGCACTCTTCGAATGTTCCACTTTTCAAACAGACACGCATACGAGGGAGCCAGTGTGACGGCGACCTGATGGCTGCGCACCATCTCCATCACGTCCGCAAGATCTTTGCGATAACTCTTGGCATTTTGAGGACATTGACGAATACATGTCCCGCAAGAGATGCAGCGCCGTTCATCAACATAAGCCTGTCCCTCACGAATACCGATAGCTTCAACCGGACAGACACGGATACATCGGCAGCAATCCCTGCATCGCGCTCTATTCGTAAAAACAACCTGATTTTGACTCTGGCCGAATTCCATTGATTTTCCTACGTTTAACTACGCCTGAACCGCCGTCTGCTGCTGCAATTCAGCACACACTTGTTCAAATGTACACTTGTTCAATATCGTTTGGCCTACACGCACGGTCGGCCCACGGTCACATTGTTCAAAACAAAATGAGGTTCGCACTTCAACAGAGCGGTCCAATCCTGAGGTTTTGACATATTCGAGCAGTTTTTCGAGCAGCTTCTGTGATCCCCGGACATAACAGCTTGTACCGACACAGACATTAACCTGACATTTCTGTGAAGCACCATTGTCGGTTACCGAAAAACCCGCATCTTCATAGCGTTTCCGATTCTTGTACTTCGTATGCAGCCAGGCGTGCGCGTTATGCCCTCCGATTTCACCCAGCGTTTCGCGATAACACTTCTGAACGTACGGATTATCCTGCGAGGCATGCAGCTGAAGCGTTTTATCCGTATTGTACAACCCTTCGGCACGCATCGCGCGGACTTTGGGGTCGAAACTTACAGGTTGCCCGGCACCGGAAATGCATCCGCCCGGACAGGCCATCACTTCAATAAAATCGTATTGCTTTTCGCCGGCGCGGACAGCGTCAGCCAGTTTGCGTACATTCTGCAGGCCATGAACAATCGCAACTTTCAGCTGTGTATCACCCAGCGTCATGGACAGTTCACGTACACCATCGAGTCCGCGCACTTCAATAAATTCGGCGTTTTCATTTTTCACATTTGTCAGTTTCTCCGCCGCATAACGGAGCGCCGCTTCGGTCACACCGCCGCTGGCACCGAAGATAACCCCAGCCCCGGTCTTAAAGCCCAACGGCATATCCAGCGAATCCGGCGTCAGTTCCTTGAATTTGATGCCCGCCTGACGTATCATCTGTCCCAGCTCCTGGGTTGTCAAGACAGCATCGACGTCGGGACCGCTGTCGTTTTTGAACTCCGGCC
>JBHJNC010000036.1:0-15580 GCA_048497675.1 Gimesia maris | reverse complement strand
ATAAAACCAATAATCAGCGGTATGCTGGCCAGATGACAGGGACTTAGTACCATGCTTAAAATACCCCAGACAAATGAGGCAGAAACAGCGATATACCATCTTTGTTCAACTGCCTGAGTTAGTTGTGTAAAGAGTTCCTGCATTTATTGGCCCCCCAATTCCTTGTATTTAATCGGCAGGATTTCATGAGCGGATTTCTCCGCTGACAGGTTGATACTGACAATATAATCCGAAAGTTTTTCGCCTTTGGGCAGCGCATTTTTAACCGACTGATACAGCTTGTCGTTGCAGTCTTCCATCACATCGACAGTGTACGCTTTTTCCGTCCACTGGATATGGCTAAGCCCGGCCGCTTTGGCCATCGTTACCGTTTCATCTATCGATACCGCACCCGCCACACAGCCTACCAGAGCAATAACCATCTGCTTTACCGATTCCGGCAGCGGCTTTTTCAAGGCGATATCCGAGATGCACGCCTTGCCGCCGGGTTTGAGTACGCGGCTTATTTCCCGCCAGACCTGGGGCTTATCCGATGAAAGATTGATCACGCAATTTGAAATAATTACATCGATGGACGCATCGGCAACCGGCAGATGCTCAATTTCGCCGAGCCGAAATTCAACATTACAAAGCCCTGTCTTTTGTTGGAAAAAAGAAATACTGTGTCGCGCCTTATCGAGCATTTCCGGAGTCATATCCACCCCGATGGCCCGTCCTTCAGGGCCGACCTTTTTGGCGGCGATAAACACATCAAATCCCGCTCCGCTGCCCAGATCCAAAACAACCTGTCCCGGCTTTAAATCCGCCAGTGCCGTCGGGTTGCCGCACGAAAGCCCCAGATTGGCTCCTTCCGGCAGCGATTCTAATTCTTCCTGAGTATAGCCAATCTGCGCGGCAAAGTCTTTGGGCGAGCCGCTTCCGCAGCAGCAGCCGCTGCCGCCTTTGGCAATCTCGGCATAACCATCACGAACGGACTGCCGAACCGTGTCTTTTTCCATCGTATTTTCTCCTTGTCCTTGCAGCGCTTTAGGCAATGTTTCAATATAGGTGCGTATTTGATCACGCACGCGGCGGTAACAATCCAGAGCTTCCTGCTCGGTTTTTGCTTCTTTCGCCAATTTCGGCGGGTCGTCGAAACCAACGTGAACGACTTTGGTCTTGCCCGGAAACATCGGACAATGCTCATTGGCGTGCCCGCAGACCGTGATCACATAATCAAATGCGACATCTTTCAGCGAGTCCAAAAGCTTGGACTGATGCCGCGAAATATCCACGCCCGCCTCGGCCATCACCTTAACTGCATTGGGATTAAGCCCATGCGTTTCAATCCCCGCCGAATACGGCTCGAGGATGTCGCCTTTCAGATGCCGCGCCCACCCTTCGGCCATCTGGCTGCGGCACGAATTACCCGTACACAAAAACAGCACCTTAAGTTTATGATGTGCCATATTTGATCCTTATTACCATCCCATTTGCCCTCTGCCGCTGCAGGGATGGGTGATTTCTTCGATGGCTTTGTTTGGACAAAACGCCTTGCATCGCAGACATCCCGAACAGCGATAAAAATCGACCCATGGTTTTTCCGAGAAATTTTCTCTGAAAATCGCCTGCATCGGACAATCTTTTTCGACCGCGCACGGCTGGCAGTTCTGACATTTATCCGGCTGTATCAACGCCCGTTTCATAGCTATTAAAACATCGCTCCGTAAATCAGCCCGCTGAGGGCGGCCATAACGATCACCAGGGTGACATAGATCACGGTTTTTTGTGTGCCCATCACCGAGCGGATAACCAGCATACTCGGCAGGCTCAGCGCAGGCCCTGCCAGAAGCAATGCCAATGCGGGCCCCTTGCCCATCCCCGAACCAATCAAGCCCTGCAGAATCGGCACTTCGGTCAGTGTGGCGAAATACATAAATGCTCCCGCAACGGATGCGAGCACATTGGCACGCAGTGAGTTGCCGCCGACGGCCCATTCGACCCACTTATTGGGTATCAGCCCTTCGTGGCCGGGCCGGCCGAGAAATAAACCCGAAATCAAGACCCCCATCAGCAGCAATGGGAGAATCTGCACGGCATAGCCCCAACTCGAATTGACCCATTCGATGCGTTCGGCGGAATTGAACCACTGCCAGACCATAAAAATCAGCCCGGCCAGGAAAATCAAAACCAAAATCCATTTATTGTGCAAAATGCGCTCATAAACCGGATTCTTTTCAACGGGCGCAACTGCCTGCAGGACATTGGCGTCAATCGCATGTTCTGTACCGGCCATATCTTTAATGACAAGCTGCTGCGGGTTTTGCTGCAGAATCTGGCCTTCGACTTTATAGGTGGACAGCCCGCCGGGACAGCAAAGGAACACCGCGCGGACATCGCCGCTGCGTGCCCAGTTGGCAAACACCAGCACCGCAACCATGGCCGCAAAAAACATCGCGTTTTGCCACAAAGGCCGGGCGACTTGCGGGGTAGGCATTGCCATCTGGCCATTGGCTTTTTCAAGTTCTTCCTTGCGGTAGATAACGTGCATAATCAATCCAATAATCACGCTGAATGAAATGGCGCCGACCGCACGGGCAATGCCCAATTCGAGTCCCAGAATCCGAGCGGTCAGAATAATCGCAAGCACATTGATGGCCGGACCCGAATAGAGAAATGCGGTCGCGGGACCTAAGCCGGCGCCCATGCGATAGATTCCGGCAAACAGCGGCAGAATCGTACAAGAGCAGACCGCCAGAATTGTGCCGGATACGGCCGCAACGCCATAAGCCAGAACCTTGTTGGCTCTGGCGCCCAGGTACTTCATCACGGATGCCTGACTGACAAAAACTGAAATCGCCCCGGCGATGAAGAATGCCGGAATCAGACACAGCAGCACATGTTCACGCGCATACCATTTTACCAGCTCAAGCGACTCGGTCACCGCGTTATCAAATCGCGGGGTGCCGACCGGCAGATAAAAACAGCATAAAAAGACAATGACAATCCAGAGCAGCTTTTTCCAGTCCTGTTTGATATCCATTTTGACAATCCTATATAGCGTTTAACAGTTTCTGTTCGTGCAGGGCATTTTCCTTGAGGCACTCGGTGATGCAGTCCACAAATTTCAAGATGCATGGTGCCCGCAATTTGTAAATGACCTTGAGGCCTTCTTTGCTGGAGTCCAGCACTCCGGCGGAAACCATAACTGACAGGTGCTTGGAGATATTGGACCGCTCGGAGCCGACATAGGCCGCAATGTCGCAGACGCACTGCGGGCCGTTGCGTAAGTAATCGAGAACCGCCATCCGTATTGGGTGGGAAATGGCCTTCGAGACCTCGGCTTGTCTTTCATATACAATCATCTTTTCCATAATACGCAATTTCCTTTGTGACTATGTGAGAATATTCTCACATAGTATCATATTGTTCAACAAATACAACCAAATTTTTGGACGCGACTTGGTTCAGGTTTGACACTGAACACTTAGACAGGTGCATAGAGATGTGCTTAAAGCTCTTTTAATAATCGCTTTATGTTCTTTTTTCAGCATTTTAACCTCCTTCTTTTTTTGTCCTTTATTGCCGTTATTCACTTTTTATTCCCTATATTATTATACGCCGAAATTTGAAAAAGTCAAGTTAGTTGTTGTATATATATTTAACATTATTAAATATTGTCTCGTTTTTACGTAAATAATGGGGATTTGGAGGATAATAAAATTTGGAATTTCAATGGCTGGACAGTTGGTGAAGTATATTCAGGGGGGCATGGGTTAATTTTGTATTGTAATTTCGACTTGCAAGGTATAATGATGATATATTTGATACAATATCGCAAATTAAGGAGATTCGATATGAACCTCGAAAAAGTAAAAGAATTTACCAAACAGGTGCCGTGGGGCGACCTTGCAACCAGCGACGGGCATACGGTCGGTGTGCGGCCTATGTCAGGGCTGGCCTGGCATAAAAATCAACTGTGGTGCGCAACCGGGGCTTCCTCCGAGAAGGTCGCCCATCTGCGAAAACTGCCTTATGCTGAATACAGCTTCTGTGACGCGGAAGGCAGACATATCCGTATTGCGGGTCACTGCACAATCAGCTCCGACGATGATGAAAAATTGTGGCTGTATAAGGCAATCCCGTTATTAAAAGACTATTTCCCCGATCCAAAGATGCCGGAATATGTGGTAATCAAGATGTTGCCGGACAAGGTTCGCTATATGGATGTGAGCGATATGGCATATAAATTGATAGAGATAAAATAGGCATCTGCCGAACGACATCACAAACGACAAAATCCGAAATACATGCCTCGCTCCGCAGACAGCTAAGTTATGTCGCCCCATTGGGACTGATGGAGAAGTTAAGGAGGTAAAGGGGCGGAGAGAAAAATTGAGCCGAGTGCCTGCGATGAAACTTTTAACCGTTCCGGGTATAAAATAATACGTTCTCTGCATCGCAAAAAAACAGTCCGGCAATGACTGCCGCCTGTTGATTTATACTGGCATCTTTTTACATATATTATGCCTCAATAGAAAACTTATTATAACCGATGGGGATTGAGTTAGTGTTTCTTTTTTACCGGTTCAATCAGGAGTGTCAGCTTGCCTGGGGTGAGGGTGAAGTTTTTGAGCCGGACTGTGTATTTTGAGATGGTGTATGCCGGGTCGAAAGCCTGGTTGTTCAGCACGCCGTGGACGACGGGGGCTAAATTGGGGTCGTATGGGATCAGATACTCATCGGCGTATTTTTGGGCCAGCGTTTTGGCAAGGCCGGTCATAGGAATCGCCCCGAGCTTGACCGAGGCGATATTCAAATTCAGTTTGCCTGCTGCATCCATCGTCGGGGCTGCCTTAATCGAAAGCACCGTCGAAGCGTCTTTGTAGCCCACTGTTGACATCAAAAGCACATTGCTTTCGGTAAACGTAATGACTGCGGCTGAAAATGTAAACCCGCCGTAGCCGACCGGTTCGGGACATTGCGAAGCGATAATTTCGTTAAGCCCATTTTGTTCGACAATCAGCTCAAAGGGCTTATCCAATTGCATATTGTTGAAAAAATCCGGCCCAAGCTGATGCGTCAGATAGGGGCTAACCTCGCCTTCCGGCGGTGCGGCAATCGGCTGATAGGACGTGGGGGTGTAGCCCAGCAGGTACATCACTACCGCAGCCAACAAAAGTACTGCAAGCAGAAATCCAATGAAAAAAGCCCGAATTTTATGTGATTTCTTCTCTATTTTGTCTGTCATTATCAGTTATTTCGTTTCAAAAAAAGATAACCTCGTTCAGGAATAAATCCAAAATCGTACTTGCCGGTTTTGGACTGAACGGGTAGTATGGTAGCTTCAAAAACAAGACTTAATTGTAACAGAATAACAACAAAAAGAAAGGATTAGTTGTGGCAAGTCATTTTAGCGACAGGATTGCAGAGGCGGTAAAGACCAAGAGCACCCCGCTGATTGTGGGATTAGATCCGGTATATTCGCGCCTGCCGCAGGCATTGAAGAACGCCCACCCCAACGGCGAAACCGATTTGGCCGCGGCGGTGGATTCGATATTTGAGTTTTGCACCCGAACATTGAAAATCGTCGCTCCTATCGTGCCGGCGGTTAAAATTAATATCGCGTATTTTGAAAAGTATCTTTGGGAAGGGCTGGAAATCTATTATTCGCTGCTTTCGGAAGCCGAAGCTTTGGGTATCGAAGTGATTGGCGACGTTAAACGCGGCGATATCGGTCATACTGCCCAATGTTACGCCGATGCTCATCTGGTCAATCCGGAATTCGACGGAATGGATTCGGTTATCACCTCCGATGCCATTACCATCAACGGCTTTGCCGGAGCGGATGGGATAATTCCGTTTGCCGAAGCGGCAGATGAACAGGGCAAAGGTATCTTCGTCTGGGTAAGGGCAAGCAATGCTTCGGCTGCGGCCATTCAGGATTTCGCGGATGCCTCGGGCGTAAAGATGTATGAAAAATTAGCTGCGGTCGTTGGCCAGATTGCAAATGAGCCCAAGCGTATCGGCACTTCCGGCTACAGCAATATTGGTATGGTTGTCGGCGGGACCAGCCCGGAGCAAACCTCCGCCCTGCGTCAAAAATACCCGAAATGCTGGTTCCTTGTTCCCGGCTACGGCTCACAAGGTGGAACGGCGGCTGATTGCGTCCGCTTCTGCAACAAAGACGGCCTTGGCGCTCTGATCAATGCTTCGCGCTCGATTCTTTACGCATTCGATGATGCCAAATACAAAGGTCAGTTCGGCGACAATTGGGAAAAGTGTATCGAACAGGCCGCCATCGACGCCAAAATCGATATTTCCAAGGCAATGCAGTAATTTCAGAGTACATCGAGCAGTTTAGGCGGGCGATTAGTTTATGGCGAATATTCTTTCGGGTAAGCGTGTTGTTGTCATGGGGTTAGGGCGATTTGGCGGCGGTGAAGACAGCGCTATTTTCGCCGTCAAATCAGGCGGCAAGGTCCTTGTAACCGACCTTGCCAAACCGGAAGAACTTGCCGGCACGCTCAAACAGCTTGAGGGTCTGCCTATCGAGTACCGTCTCGGCGAACATCGGATGGAGGATTTTACGACCGCCGATGTCGTGATTGTCAACCCTGCCGTGCCGCCTACGAATAAGTTCATTGCCGCCGCGGAAAAAGCCGGCGCAACAATTACCTCACAGGTCGAGCTGTTTTTTCAGCTTTGCCCTGCTCCGATTGTCGGAATCACTGGCTCAAACGGCAAAAGTACGACAACGTCTCTCATTTATCACCTGCTTGCCGCGGGCGAAGGTCAAAAGCAATGCATCCCATATAATAAGGTATGGCTTTCCGGCAATATCGGCAATCGGCCGTTTTTGGGAATGCTGGAACAAATTACAAAACAGGATATTGTCGTTCTTGAACTCAGCAGTTTTCAGCTTGAGCAGCTTTCACGCATCAAGGCTGCACCTTTTGTGTCAATTATCACAAATCTGACACCAAATCATCTCGACCGGCACGGTACCTTCGAAGGTTATTGTGCCGCCAAGGAGTTTATTTTCAGCAATCAAACGCTTAGTCCGAACAACCCATGCGTTTCTATCTTTAATGCCGAAGATTCTGTCACGCTCGGCTGGTATGAAAAGTACAAATCCCAGTCCGGACGCAAAAGCATGCTTTTTAGTTCCGATAATGTTTCGCGGAAACTTCTGGATGCATATCCACTTATCGGACGTGCCAACCGCTCGAACCTGGCGGCGGCCTTAAAAGTGGTCGAGCATTTCGGCGTTGCCGAAGAAAAACTGGTCGAGGCGGTCAAAACCTTCCAGTCGCTGCCGGATCGGCTGCAATTAGTTGCCAAAATTAACGACATACGCTGGTATAATGACTCGAAATCCACCACGCCGGTCAGTACAATTGCCGCACTTGACGGTATAGAAGAGCCAAAAATCCTGATTGCCGGCGGCTACGACAAACACATCCCGTTTGATGGACTGGGCAAAGTGATCGTCGCCCGCGCCAAGGCCGTAGTTTTACTGGGTCAAACCGCCGATGCCATCCAAAAGGCGATTGAAAACGCCGGCGGCGGGGTCGTTATCCGCCGGGTTACCTCAATGCCGGAAGCGGTTGAAGTTTGTCGCCAATTGGCAGTTCCCGGCGATGTCGTCCTGATGAGCCCGGCCTGCGCGAGTTGGGATATGTTTGAAAACTATCAGCAGCGTGCCCGTATCTTTGCCGAGGCGGTGCTGTCCGGGCAGCAGTAATTATAGCCAGCATATCTGGCTACAGGTCTTGCTGGTTATAGGACGTCGCCTGCCAGACCCGTAATATCACGGCTTAACTTCAAGAAGTTAGTCTGATAATCAAGCCATTTTTGGTTTACTGTCGCCCTGCTTTTTTGCCATCTTTTTTTTGCATCCTATTTTTAAAAATTTTTCTTATCCAAATTAACTGTCACTTCTCTTTGTCCGAATCCATTATGCAGGAAGCAAAAGCGATTTGCTGAAAATGAACATGGACGTAAGACAAAGGAGTTGACAATGGTTGGTCACGATGAACGCAGAGTTGAACCGAGACTTCGTTACAATTGGCCCATCTGGTTTGCTGAAAATTACAATGACGAATTAACCCAGGGACAGATGATTGATGTCTCCAGCGGCGGAGCAGCGTTTAGCTGTTATGCCGACAAGGCCCCCTACGCCGGCGACACGATTACTGCGCGGTTCAGCGTTCCGAAATACACTGATACCAATCATTTTGATATGGCGAATTTTGTTCGGCACGGCAAGATCTGCCGTGTTGAAGAAGTCAGCCCATTTGTCCGGCGTGTCGCGGTGCAGTTCGCCGAACCGCTGCCGTTTAAACCTGCTGACGCAGAAAAACTGGATAATATGATGGCTGTCTAAGCCGTTCCCAATATACGACTTTCTTCTCTCTCTTCTCTCTCTATTTTGAACCGAAGGCCGACTCGAGTCGGCCTTTTGTATTTTATCGATTACGGAGAAGCCACAAAGCGATATTAGCATGTAGACGAGGACCTTTTCTCTGTACATTCATGAAGGATTGTCATGGTGGGGTTGTTATTAACTTTTAAACGTTCTGCATTAAATTTTGCTAATCGTGGCGTTTTGTGGTATAATAAGAAAAGAATAAGTCCTAATTAATATAAGAGATTAGTCAATCTTTAAGCCGCAAAGGAAGACAACTAACCTTTGTGGCTTTTTTTATGTCTCTACCGTTTTACGTCTCTACAGAAAGGTGCAATCATGAAAAAAATGCTAAAAACATCAACCGAGGGCCGAAAATGCAGCCATCCGCACTGCAAGCAGACATTGAGCATCTACAATCATGGGACATATTGCCATATTCATCAGAACCAGGCACCGCAGGTCGAGAAACCCAAGAGTTTAATTCCATTTAAACCATAAACGGACGCTGCGAAGATTTCGGACGAACATGTCGGAATGAGATCACCGACTTGTGTCGGCCTTTTGTTTTTTATACACTGTGCTATGTGAAATTATTCTTTAGACAGGATTAACAGAATAGTCAAGCTGCTCTCCCGAAAGTTGCCCTTTAGAGCCAGTCAATCAGAGAAGCTGTATATTGTTCCGGCTGTCAGAAAAAAACGCTACCTTCCGAAGGTTTTGACAGTCTGAACCATCGTGACGATATTTTCAATCGATGTTCCCGCCTGAATGTTATGACATGAACAGACGATATATCCCTTGCCGTCTCTGCCAAGCGTACTGAGACAGTCGAGTGTTTCCTGCCGAACCTGTTCCGGCGTTCCGAAGGGCAGAATCGACTGGTTTTCAACCCCGCCGTGAAAAATCAGCCTGTCGCCGTACTTGTCTTTCAGGCCGGCCATATCCATCCCCGGACAGACATGCTGAATCGGATTGAGGATATCGATGCCGCACTCAATCAGCGCTGGAACCAGTTCTTCCACGGCCCCATCTGTGTGGAAGAAGACTTTTATTCCATATGAGTGAATCAGCTTGCACCAGCGGATCATACGTTGTCTAAAGAAACGATCCCACGCCTTTGGCGAGATCAGCAGGCTTTCTTGAGACCCCATATCATCGCTGATAAAACACATATCAATTGTCCCGGCAGCCCCGTCAAAAAACCGCTTCATCATTTCCGTCTGACAGGTCTCAATCTTATCCAGAATCGCATCAACCAACTCAGGCGAAAGAGCGATGTCCATCATCGCCTGTTCCAAGCCGCGCATCTGGCAGTAAATTTCATAAAACGAAACCCACGGTCCCAATGTGGCGTAACGCTGGGAGGCCTGTTTGGCGAATTTCACGGCTTTGTCGTAATCAAAACATTCCGGATCCGGCCAATCAGGATAATCCTTGATGGATTCGGGCGTATTGTAATTCTTTAAGGGCGGCTCGCCAAATTCATAATAGATCGCCTGGCCGGATTTCATTTCCTTGAGCGGTACGCCCCATGTCGTTTTTAAGCCTTCGGTCTGCAGGCCGACCTGAGAAGACATACCTTTTCGGCTGGAACTCTGATATTCTGGGCAGACACAGACGATCTTGTCGAGCCCCATAGCCTCGTACAACGCAAAGTCATCCTGAACCCGGTAGTGTTTCTTTAAGGCCTCGCCGATTTCTGATGTGTACCAGATATCTACCGGAATACGGTCAACCGGTTTGCGGTTTAGTATCGCAAGCACTCGCTCTCTTGGGGTCATTTTTTTTCGTCCATCAAATACAACGCTTTGTTTGATATGAGATTTCTCATATTCAACGCTCGGCCTACATAGCCCGATTTTTCAAGAGCCTCTCTTTATGTATTAGTAAAAAAGCCCGAGACAAGTGATTGTTCCGGGCTTTGTATGTTTTTGGCAATCGCCAGATTATTCTTCGGAGAGCTGCTGGCGGTTCTTGGCGTACTGAGCAATGACCTGCTGCTGGATATTCGGCGGGGTCGTTTCGTAATGACTCAGTTCCATCGAGTAACTGCCCTGGCCGCCGGTAACGCTCTTGAGCTGGCTGTTGTACTGGGCGACTTCAGACAGCGGGGCCTGAGCCTTAATTACCACCATATTGCCCGGCAGCATATCCTGGCCGGTGACGCGGCCGCGTTTGGAGGCCATATCGCCGGTGATATCGCCCATATTGTCGGCCGGAACGGTGATTTCCAGATTGACAATCGGCTCGAGCAGTGAAGGCTTGGCTTTCTGCAGGGCGTCGATGAACGCATTCTTGCCGGCGATGCGGAAGGCTACTTCCTTCGAATCGACCGGGTGGTACTTGCCGTCATACACCGAAACCTTAACATCCTGCATCGGGAAGCCGGCGACCACTCCGCAGGCCATCACGTCATTGATGCCTTTGACAATGGCCGGTTCGTACTGACCCGGAATCGAGCCGCCGAAGATATCCCAGCTAAAGACCAATGACGGATCGGAATCGCGATCGGCCGGTTCGACACGCAGATAGACTTCGCCGAATTGTCCGGCGCCGCCGGACTGCTTTTTGTGGCGGTAGTGACCATCGCCTTTGCCGGTGATGGTTTCACGATAAGGAATTTTCGGCGGATGGGTTACGACATTGACCTTGTAACGATGTTCCATTTTGGCCAGCATCACCCGCAGGTGCAGGTCGCCTAAGCCGCTCATCACCATTTCTTTGGTTTGGGTGTCGTGAGTTACTTTGAAGCAGGGGTCTTCTTCGCCCAATTTCTCAAGGGCGGCGCCCAACTTGCTTTCGTCATTGCGGCTTGCCGGCTCCAGCGCCAGCGAGTACATCGGTTTGGGAATCGGAGGTCTTTCGATTTGTCCTTCGAGTTTGCCATCATGGACAAAGCAGCCGAGCTTGAGTTCATCGAGCTTGGCCAGGGTAACGATTTCGCCGGGTCCGGCGGATTCAATTTCCTTGCCTTCATTGCCCTGCATCCGCAGCGGGTGTCCGACGCGAATGCCTTTTTTGGCATCATTGACAATCAGCTGCGTTGCACTGTTCAGCATGCCACTGTAAATGCGAATTGCCGAGTATCGCATACTGGATCGCGGGTCGAAACCGACGCGAACGACCAGGCCGGCCAGGGGGCCGTTGGGATCCGGCTTAATCGCCATCATCGTTCCATCAGGCTTTTTGAGCTGTGCGGGTTTGGCGTCCATCGGTGACGGGGCACATTTGGCAATTAAATTAATTAATTCGCTTACACCGATTTCTTTGCGGGCATCGGTAAAGACTATCGGGACAATCGTCCCGGCGACCAGAGCCTTGGTAAAGCATGAAGCAATGACCTCCGGGGCAATGGTTTCGCCGCCGAGGTATTTTTCCATGAGGGCGTCGTCGGCTTCGACGATGCGTTCAAGCAGCTCCATATTCGCGGAAGCCGCATCCATAAACAAGCCCTCGCCAGCGGTATTGGCCACACAGTCAATCACGCCGGACTTATCCGCTTTGGGCAAGTTGGCACAGCGGCATTGAACACCGAAGCACTCCTGAATCTGGCCAATCAGTTCGGCCAGTTCTACATTTTCTGCATCGATTTTGTTGACAACAATGATACGGGCCATACCCGCGGCTGTGGCCGTGGCAAACATCTTTCGGGTATTGATTTCGATGCCCGCCGAGGCGTTGATGACAATGACGGCGGTTTCGGCTGCGGGTATCGACTGCAAAGCCCCGCCAACAAAGTCGGGATAACCGGGGGTATCTATAATGTTAATTAGTTTATCGGCGTGGGTAACATACATCAGTGCCGAGTGGATTGAATTGCCGCGTGCTTTTTCCTCATCATCAAAGTCGCTGACGGTGTTTTTGTCTGTAACGCTGCCTAAACGGTTTATTGCACCGCACTTATGAAGTATCGATTCGGCCAGACTGGTTTTGCCTGCTCCGCCGTGACCTAAAAGTACGATATTGCGAATATCTGTTACATTTGCCACTGATCAAAACCTCCCTAAAAAAGCATTTCGTTAGTTATACTATTTCAGAACGGGGATTTTACACAAATCCTAAAACACAGGCAAGAAGAAAAAGACTTATAGGATGTTTTAAACCGAAAATAAACAAAATCAGATATCTCTATAATTCTGGTAGACAATTACTTATATGCTATTTTTTTCCACCAGCAGGGCCTTGCAACGTCCGATAAATTTGGGTATGCTGTGAAGTTACACACTGAAAAGATTTTACTGTTAAGATTCACTTCTATAATTCCGATGAAATTTCAGTGTTAAGACTGTTATCGTTGATAGTCTATGAATTTATATAGCATTATGCGTAAAGGATTTTCGCAATGCAAACGGTACGAACGTTTACGGTACGGCCTTCTCTTCCGGAGCCTTTGCAGGATTTAAAGCTGATTGCGTCCAATTTATATTGGTCGTGGCATACCGAGATTACTGACATATTCCGTAGAATAGATTATGATCTATGGAAACAGTGCTCCCATAATCCGGTCAAAATGCTCGGTATGGTTTCGCAGGCTCGGCTGGAAGATATGGCCCACAATGAAGGTTTTCTCTACCAGCTCCAGCAGGCCAAAAAGCAGCTTCAGGAGACCCTGACCTCGCCGTCCTGGTATGAAAAGATCTACGCCGACAAAACAAAGAAACCGAGAATTGCATACTTCAGCGCCGAATTCGGGACCCATGAATCGCTGCCGATTTATTCAGGCGGTCTGGGGATGCTGGCCGGCGACCATTTGAAAAGCGCTTCGGATTTGGGTGTACCTCTGGTCGGCGTTGGACTGCTGTATCAGAAAGGGTACTTCCGTCAATATCTCAATACCGACGGCTGGCAGCAGGAGCATTATCTGGAAAATGATTTCTATAATATGCCGCTGGAATTGATGACCAAGCCCAGCGGACATCCGTTGACTGTCAGCGTGCAGTTTCCGGGACGAACCGTGGTTTGTCAGATTTGGCGTGCCAATATCGGGCGTACACCACTATATTTGCTGGATACGAATGTTCCGACAAACAGTCCGACCGACCGGACGATTACTCAGACGCTTTACGGCGGCGATAATGAGACACGCATCTGCCAGGAAATCATCCTGGGCATCGGCGGCCTAAAGGCGCTGTATGCAATGGACCTGGAGCCTACGGTCTGCCACATGAATGAAGGGCACGCCGCATTTATGGCTTTAGAGCGCGTCCGCAAGATGCGAAGTCTGCACAATATGACATTCGATGAAGCGGTTGAAGCAACCAAAGCCAGCAACGTCTTTACGGTTCATACACCCGTAGCAGCCGGCAACGATGAATTCCCTGTTGAGATGATGGACAAATATTTCGGCCATTATTTCAATAAGCTGGGTATCCATCGGGATCAATTCCTCGGTCTCGGTCGCATCAAACCCGCCGATCATCATGAAAGTTTCAAGATGCCGGTTCTGGCGATTCGCATGAGTACCTATCGCAACGGCGTCAGTCAGCTCCACGGCGAAGTTTCACGTAAAATCTGGGCGGGCCTGTGGCAAGAATTGCCTGCCGATCAGATTCCGATTACGTCGGTAACCAACGGTGTTCACGCACGAACGTGGCTGTCGGCGGAAGTTATTTCGCTGTACGAACGCTATCTTGGCGCTCAATGGAATGATGAGATTGTGGATAAGTCTATCTGGCATAATATCGACCAGATTCCCGATGAAGAGTTGTGGCGTATTCATCAGCGCTGCAAAGAGCGATTGGTCGGATTTACCCGTTCGCGTCTGAAACGTCAGCTCCAGCGTCGCGGGGCATTCCATACCGAACTGGGCTGGGCCGAAGAAGCTCTTGACCCGGAAGCCCTGACGATTGGTTTTGCACGGCGTTTTGCAACATATAAGCGCGGCAACCTGCTGCTTCGTGAACCCCAGCGGCTGTTGAAATTACTGTCCAGCACCGAACAGCCCGTACAATTTATTTTCGCCGGCAAAGCACATCCTCGCGATACCGCCGGTAAAGATCTGATTCGTCAGATTGTACATTTTGCAAGCGAAAATCCGCAAATCCGCCGCAAGCTGATTTTCCTGGAAGACTATGATATGGACATCGCCCGTTATCTGGTTCAGGGTGTTGATGTGTGGCTGAATAACCCGCGTCGTCCGATGGAAGCCAGCGGTACCAGCGGTATGAAAGCGGCATTGAACGGCGTATTGAATATGAGCACGCTCGACGGCTGGTGGTGCGAAGGTTATATTCCCGACGGCGGCTGGATTATCGGCGCCGGTGAAGAATACGACGATTTGGGCTATCAGGATCAGGTCGAGTCGCAGGCGATTTATAATCTCCTCGAACAGGAAGTAGTCCCGCTGTTTTACTCGCGATCCAAAGACCGTCTGCCGCGTCGCTGGATTCGCCGCATGAAAAACACTGTCAAATGGTGTGCCCCGCGGTTTAATACCAGCCGCATGGTCGCCGAATATACCCGCCGGTTCTACAATCCGGCTGCAATGAAGTGGGAAGAACTGACGGCCAACTCCATGGAACGCGTCAAAGCGCTGTCGTCATGGAAAGCGGCAACGCGGAATGCCTGGGGCGACCTGCAGTTTAAGGATGTTCAGGTCCAGACACCGGCCGACGAGAAATTCGCAAGCTGGAATGGGCATAAACCCGAGCTGGTTGTCGGCGGCGAACTGAAAGTACAGGCGATGGTCCGTCTCGGACGGCTCAATCCGACCGATGTCGCGGTTCAGATTTATCACGGACAAGTCGATTCTGCCGGACGAATTGAAGGCGGCAGCATCGCTGAACTGCAGTATGTTGACAACTCTCTGACTCCGGAAGGCATTGCAACCTTCTCCGGTCAGCTGCCCTGCCGTACCTCCGGCCAGCAAGGCTTTAGCCTTCGTATCGTTCCTAAGCATGTGGACCTGGTTGAGCCGTACGAAAGCGGAATGATTCTCTGGGAAGGCACACCGCGATAAGATTCATCTTTGAATAAAACAAACAATAACCCTCGGCGGCTTTTCGTCGAGGGTTTTTTGTTGATGCAATAAAAAAAGCCAGACGCTCCTTTTCGTCCGGCTTTAAACCTACTACATGCTACAGCTTAAGGCTGCACAGTTAACCACTGTGAGGCAAAAATCTGGAAGTCCGCCAAGTCGACAAAGCCACTGTAATCCAGATCCGCACTGGCTGGAGCTTTGGGTTCATT
>JBHJNC010000035.1:0-2719 GCA_048497675.1 Gimesia maris | reverse complement strand
AAATGGAGAACTACAATGAGACCGGCAGATAAAATAGACCCCCTGATTAAAAATCTAAAAACCTCAGCCAGTTCGGAGTTGGATCAGCGGATTGCCAATCTGATTGTGCAGTCCCAAGCGAAAAGGCCCCGGACGCTGATTACATGGAGCAAATCTATGAAAAACACATTTAAATTCGCCGCCGCGGCGAGGGTGGTCTTTGCCGCATTTGCAGGATGGAACCTCTTCGATAAATCTAATTCAAATGGTGTGGTTTGGGCAGATGTGTTACAGAAAGTTCAGCAGGCAAAAGGTATTTCCTATCGTACGCAAGAGATTAGTTGGGGAAAAAATGACAAAATTGTGATTGATACCATTGTCTGGATTTCTGCGAATTATGGGATGAAAGTTGAATTAACAGAAACGACATATCATTATAAGTCGACACCAACAAGTGTTTTTAATCGAGGAATCGAAGACAAAAAAAAAGAGGAAAAGATATGTGAGCTGGAGAAGGAGACTTCTGTGATAATTAGTTATGTCTTACCTGGAAAAAAACAGATTACTCTCTATCCATCGAAAAGGAAATTTAAAGAAACGAATATGGAAAAGGATATACTGGATACCATACTTAAGATTGAAGATCCAAAGGCTTGGGTCAAGGAGTTTGTCGAATCGCCGCATATATCGTTAGGGCGTTCGGTCATTGATGGTATTGAAGTTGAGGGGATTGAGTCCCGTGAGTTAGGTCTATCAGAAGATGTCGTGGGACGGATATGGGTGGATGTCAAGACAGGTTATCCCGTTCAAATTGAAAGAGGGTCAGCCAAAAGCTATGATTTTCAGTGGAATATAGCGATTGATAAATCCGTATTCGAACCGAAAATTCCGGCAGACTACACGATTATGCCCGATAGAAAAATGTCCGAGATTACCAGAGACGAAGTGAAAGAGTTAACCGAGGGCTTGAAGCGATTTGCCCAAGTAGCCAATCGGTATCCTGAAAACTTAAAACCATCTATTTTAAGAGCAGAGGCAGCCAAAGCAACAAGAGAAGCTAAAATCGAAAAGGCACTTGGACCTAATCGACTCAGAGAATTGCCCGAAGAGGAACAAAACACATGGATCGCCAAAGACATTGAACCAATTATTGAATTAGGGATCACCTACAAAAGACTCACACTAGACGAGAAAGACCCAGCCTATTACGGCCAGACCGTAAGCCCCGGCGATGCGAATTCCGTTCTTCTGCGATGGAAAGCCTCGGATATGACTTATAAAGTTATCATGGGCGATCTATCGGTTAGAGAATTGTCGTCAGAGCAACTCAAACAAATCGAGCCGCAACCCGACCCGGTTCCGGCAAACCCGTAATCACCTATCCAAACTAACAAAGCGGTAATTTGTAATTCAACCCGCGGTTAAATCCAAGGGCTGTCCGGTTTGGGCGGCCCTTTTTTTGTTTTGGTGGAACCCGGGCGGTGTGTCGCCCTTGCAGGCTCAAACCTGTTGTAATGCTTTATGAATGGCGTCTTTTTGTCAGTGGTTCTTTTTGGCTTTTTTTCGCCGTTTTCGCAAATCGTCTTTGCGTGCTTGATAGACAGTCTCTTGTTCGGGCTCATCCTCAACTTCACTGGTTTCCGCAATCTGCCATCGCGGCCGGTGCGGATCAAGATCCTTGTTTCGGGTCATCAACCCGTGCAAAAGACTCCGTTTCGGTGTCAGACGTTTTTTCAGGAGCCCCATCTGGATCTGGATATCTTCCCAGTCGCCGTTGACCGTACATTCTACGCAGTCTTCGATAAACGCCTGCTCTATCAGCGTCAGCGATTCCATATCCCGCCAATCGGCCAGATTCGAGATCAGAAACGCATTCAGGCCGGGGCCGTTGTCTTTATAGGTTTTCAATGCACGCCGGCCAATCCGAACACATTCTCCCCGTACTTCGGGATAAGCGGCATGAATTTTCTCCAGGGCCGTATTAACCGCAACCCGTGCAAATTCATCATGGCTTGTGTTGCAGAGATATCGTTCAAGCTCCGGCAGACAATCCAGCCCGATAGCACAGAAGACCGCCGGCATCTCTTCGAGAATCCAGTCGTCGTTATAATCCTTCACCCAGCATAGAATTTCAGTCAGGGGCTTGACGGCCTCTTGGGCCTTGAGCAATCCCAGAACCCGCCAGGCATGAACGGTGGCAAATGTTTCCGGCACCGGCTTGTCAAAGAACGACTCATCTGTGGCCATGCGGATCAGTTCAAAAACATGTTCCTGCGTAAAGCCCATCGCGGCATAATCCGGCCATTTGCGCTCTTTGGTAAGGTCTTTGAGTTTCAGCAACTGGTCCAGCGGTGGCCGGTAATCCGTGTCAGCGGAGCGTTTCTTATGACGGACTTTCTTTTTGGGCTTAAACTTTTCCAGCGGCGATGCTTCGCAATTAAAACAGATACAGCCTTCGCTGTTTTGCATATAACCGCCTTCGCTTTTGACGATACGATTGCCGCATCGGATACAACACGTCGGCTTAAAGGCCGGCGGATTTTCCAGCACTTCGAAATTGTATTCGTTGGTGCCGTAGTGGGCATACATTTCCAGGTCGCCGCTGAATTCTTCCCGGCATTTCGGACAGGTTTTCCAGTCGCCTTTATGACTTTCATTGAAGTGAAAGCCGCACAACGTGTAGCGACTGTGATTGCGATGGCAGCTATTCCGCGCATAAGAAAACGCTACGTACTGATCT
>JBHJNC010000034.1:0-5275 GCA_048497675.1 Gimesia maris | reverse complement strand
TTACACCATAGTCTTGAATCGGCTTTAGTAAAAAACCAAGACTTAAAATCAGCGTCATCGCGACCGTTGCTAAAAAGAAAATCTTGATCAATTCTTTGAAAATATAACGGTGTAAAGTAAAAATCATACTTTATCCAGTTTTATTAATTTAGTTGGGATTTATACACATTATTCGAAGCAAAATTAATGGTGTGTATTGTTGCAGAAATGGTCTTTTTTTCAACTAAAATTAGTTATTTATTAAATACCCTGTTCGAGATAGGGCAACACTTGTTTTAGTATTTCGCCGGCCACGGGAGCTGCGACGCGCCCGCCGCTGTAGCCTTTATTTAAAGCGCGATTGGGTTTGCGGATAGAGACCATAACGACTACGCGAGGATTTTCCGCAGGAGCCCCGCCGACAAACGAGGCGACATAGTTCGAGGTATCGTAACCTCCTCCAGGCAGGGCGATATTGGCGGTGCCGGTTTTTCCCCACGTCTGCACATTTTCGAGTTTGGCTTTGTCACCTGTACCTTCGTTGACCACGCCGACGAGGGCTTTTTGGACGATCCAGCGGGCGACGGCAGGTTTAATGATAATGCCGGTATTTTCGACCGATTGATAAAGCTCGGTAATCTGTCCCTGGGAATCAACTACGGCCTTGACGACATGGGGGCAAACCTGGCTTCCGCCGTTGGCCAGTACGCAATAGGCCCGGGTTATCTGCAGGGCATTGACCAGAATTTCATGACCAAAGGGGATTCGCGTAACACTGTAACCGCTCCATTTTGAGGTCGGATACAGCAGCCCGGGGTCCTCTGCGGGTAAATCAATACCGGTTTTTTGACCCATACCGAACAGTTTTAGGCCTTCGTAGAGGTTTTTTTGCCCCATCTTTAAGCCGATCTTAGCCATCCCGACGTTGCTGGAGTGGATTAGAATTTCACGAACGGTAAAGTTGCCGTAGCGGTGATTGCCAAATTCGCCGATTCGATATTTGCCCCAATACCCGTCCTCGCAATTGAACACATCATTGTATCCAATCGAACCGCAGTCCAGAGCAATTGCCGCAACAATCGGCTTAATGATGCTGCCCGGTTCATAAGGGTCGGTCAGGATACGATTTTTCAACTGTTCGGGTTTCTCGGTATTGAACCGTTCCGGATCAAAATCCGGTAGCGACACCATAGCAAGGACTCCTCCGGTCTTGGGATCCATCAAAATACCGATAGCCGATTCCGCGTCATATTCTTTCATCTGCTTAAGCAGTGCCGCCCGGACATATTGCTGGAGGGTTGAGTCAATCGTCAGGATCAGATTTTGGCCGTGATAGGGCGGCGTATACAAATCAGGACGGTAGCCGATGGGTCTTCGGGCCACATCGACCAGATAGACTTCCTTACCTTCTCGCCCCTGCAGTATTTCACCGTATTTCTGTTCCAGCCCTGCCAGCCCTCGGCCGTCCGCTCCAAGAAATCCCACGACATGGGAGGTTAATGTCCCCATGGGGTAATAGCGAATCCATTGATTCTGGATGCCGACACCCGGAATACGGGATTGAAAAATAGCTTTCCGCTGAGCCGTGTCGATGCCGGATTGGATTTTGACATAGCCGGGGTTTTTGCTTTCATAGACCATTCGGCAGATTTCAGGCCCAGGTAAATGCAGAATATCCTGAAGAACCATCGCCGTTTCCTTGATATCATCAGGATTTTTCAGGCGGCGTGGTTCAATAAAGACCTCATCGGTGGTATTGCTTGCCGCAAGGACGCTGCCGCGGCTGTCAAAAATAGATCCGCGCTGCGCGGGCTGAATAATCGTCAAGTTCTGCTGGCGACGGCTGGTTTCGATATAAAAGTTTGCTTTTTCGACTTGCAGGTAATAAAGTCGCCAGCCCAGCAGTCCCATTGACGTGATTAAGGTCAAGCCAACCAAGATAATGGTGATTTTTAATCTCATCGCTTCTTCTTTTTTTCGATTTCCTCAGCGGAAGGGTCCGGCTGGGGCAATTTTTCAAACATATAACGCGGGTTGATCAGCGATTCGAGCCGAAGCTGTTGACTGCGCAGCTCCTGAACCAAGAGCTTTTGTTCGGCTTTGACTTTGCAGAATTCATTGAAAAGACGGCTGGAGGTTGTCCTCAGATGGATGATGAAAACCAGTACGCCGGTTAGAAAAAAGATAATAAAGACCACTCTGGGTCGGGATGGCGTTGTCATATCATGAAATTACCGCTTTGGAACAATAATTTGGGTTCCTACAACCAGTTTGCTTGGATTTTTAATCCGGTCTCTATTCAGAGCCAATATCTCCGGATAGCGGTTGCCGTCACCCAGCAGCTTTTCAGCAATCTTGTAGGGGTTATCTCCGCTTTGTATCGTGTAGCTGACGCCTTGAACTTTTGGTTCCGGTTTATTCTTCTTCTCTGTAACAGCGCTCACATCGGCTGCCTTTTTGCTTGAAACCGAGGCGAGGGGTTTGTTTTCAACAGGGTTGGTTTTGGTTACGACAGCAGGTTTCTTGTCCGAGATTTTTTTCTCAGAAACAATGATTGCCGGTTTATCATCAGAAATATTGGTTTTGGCCACAGCCTGAGGTTTTTTCACGGTTGTCTTTGTGCTGTCGCTGTCGGCCGCGGGCTTATCTTCTGACTCGCCGGGCTTGGCGGCCGTTTCCGCTTTCTTTTCGGTTGAGACAAAGACGTCTTTGAACTTGTCCATCAACGATTTAGATTCGGTTTTTTCTTCCACGGCAGGCTTTTTTTGTTCTTGAGCAAGCGTTGGAATAATGAGTTTATCGCCGATTCTGACCTTGTTTGGAGAATCCAGCACGGATTTGTTTGCTTTATAAATCGCCTCAATGATCGCGCGCTGGTTGCCGAATTCGGGACCATAATATTTCTTGGCGATGGAAGCAAGCGACTCGCCTTCGGTGACGATGTGGGTTTTTCCGGAGATGGTTGCCGTCTGCACGGCTGCGGTCTTGGGCTGCGGGGTTACAGCCGTCTCTACCTGGGACACCGTCGTCTGGGCTGCCCTTTGTGTCTGGGTCAGCTGAGGACTAAGCAGCTCTGCCTGCGGTTGTCCTTCTTGAGTTTGAGGCTGTGCCAGGGTTGCGTTGGCCTGCGAATCTGAAGTGGCCAGGGTGTTCTGGGATTCAGCTGCACCCGCGACGTTCTCGGTTGTCTGGCTTTCGCCAGACAAGGATTCTGCCGCGTCGCTCTCGGACGGCGAATCGACATAGCGGAGATTATTGGTTCTGCCCTGCTGCAGGCTCCTGGCGACATCGACGACTGCCGGCTCAATAACAAGATTGCCGCCGGTCTGGGTGGTTACGGCGGTTTCTACCACCGCCGGCTTATCCTTGAATTTCCCGACAAAATCAGGCAATCCATTGATGACGAAAGCAATAATAACGATAAAGACCAGTCCCAGCAACAGACCTACCTTGGCGTCAGTCGTCATTTCTGTGTACTCCTTTTGACTTCGCATACTCAAATTCGTTTGGCTATCCGTAATTTCGCGCTGCGGGAGCGTGGATTACTTTCTATTTCTTTGTCATCGGCAATCAGCGGCTTTTTGGTGAGGATTTCATATACCCCGTCGGCTTTACGCTGCCGAAAATCTTCTTTGACAGTACCATCTTCTAAACTATGGAAGCTGATTATCGCAAGAAGTCCGCCAATTTTCAATCGTTCAGGTGCAATTTTTAATAAAGTTTTTAAAACGTCCAGCTCATCATTCACCGCGATACGCAGGGCCTGAAAGGTCCGGGTCGCCGGATGAATCTTGCTGCGTCGTCCCGTGGCCGGCTGTCCTAATGCCCGGCAGACAATCGCGGCCAACTGGCCGGTCGTTTGAATCTTGCTTTTGACTCGAAATTCAACGATAAACCGAGCGATTCGCCGGGAAGCATGTTCCTGCCCATAGCGGTATATAATATCCGCAAGCTGCTTTTCATTTGTTTTATTTACGATGTCGGCGGCGGTAGTTCCCAATCTTCGATCCAGCCGCATATCCAGCGGGGCGTCAAGCTGAAAACTCATTCCCCGTTCCGGGTCGACTAATTGTGCCGAACAAAATCCCAAATCCGCAAGAATACAATCGACTTTCTGTATCCCGTATTTGGTGAATATCTGGTCCAACTGAGAAAAGTTTTCCCGTACCAAAATGGTTTTGCACGCAAGACCTGTCAGGTTCTGCTCGGCACTTTTGATACTATTGGGGTCAACATCAAGGCCGATGAGCATTCCTTCGGGCCCAAGCTGAGAACCCAGCAAACGGCTATGACCTCCGTGTCCAACCGTTGCGTCCACAAAAATCCCATCCTTGGGCAAGTGGATATATTCTGATAGAATACCAGCTAATACTGGTATATGACTGTTCGGCCCTGCCGCATCCGTGGGCTGAGCCGAACAGGCCTTCTTTAATTCCGAATCCATTCTCAATACGGCTCTTAGCTGGCCATGGAGACCATAGCCTGCCGCGAAAGCCGTTGAAGGTCAGGAGAAAAAGACACCCCCGCAAACAGCGGGTTGTCTTTGAGACGCTCCAGCCGGTCGGCCAGAGCCGATACCGCCGACAGCGTTTGTTCGTCGGCGGGATAAATGCCGTTAATACAACCTCTTACACGTGTGATTTCATCCATTAAGAGTTCAGCCATAACAACCTCCGTTACTCATCTATCTGGCGGCCTTGTTTTTGCAGGACCGTCTGTCTTGCCTGGGCAATCTGGTGCTGATATTGACGCAGATTATCCGACAAATACTGTTCCCAATCTTCTGAATTCCAGATCTCGATATGATCCCGAACGCCGACAAGGGTCAGGGAGCTGCCGAGATTGGCCCGTTTTTTGGTCTTTTCGGGCAAAAGCAATCGACCTTGCCGATCCAGCTCAACCTTGCTGGCCATAGCAAAAGTCATACGCTCGAAAGCGACGACTTCGTCCGGGGCAGCCGTCCCTGGCGCACCGGCAAAGGCGATTTGCTGAAAATACTTCTCAGGATAAAGGCAAAGTACACCATTGGCCCCCATCGCCAGATAAAAGTCGCCGCCGTATTCCTTGACGTCGATCTGACTGCGGAGCTTGTTCGAGATGAAAAGCCGGTTCTTTTCATCGAGCGTGTGCTCAAACTCGCCTGTTAATAGCAACATTGTATTTTACTCCACCGGTTAACTTGCTTTGTGGGAAATAATACCACTTTATCCCACTACGTCAATACTTTTCATCGGCAAATTCCATTTTTTTTATTGTTGGATTCTATTTTTCGCTCCAATTGGTCCCACTATGAAGG
>JBHJNC010000033.1:0-5285 GCA_048497675.1 Gimesia maris | reverse complement strand
GCATATCTTTGCGGGGCTGTCGGATTCGGCAATGGCTGCTGGGGCAAAGGTGTTGGGACAGATGCCAACGCGGATTGACTGGCCGCTGGCGCTGGCGGGCTTTTTGGCAGACTGCGATACCACGAAGGCGGTTGAGTATGCCGAACAGCTCAAGTCCAGCAGGGCGATGATTAAGCATATTGGATTTTTGCTGAAACGCCGGGGTGAATTGCTGGATGGGCAGATGCCGCTGGCGCATCTGAAATTGCTGGCGGCAGAGCCGTACTTTGGGGATTTGTTTGATTTGCAGAAAGCGATTCAAAAGGCCGGCAGGCTGTGTATGGCGGGGCTGACAAGGCTGAAAAAACGGGCGATGGAAGTTCAGAAAAAAGGTGCGAACCCTAAGCCGCTGCTGGATGGGCACGAACTGATTGCGCTGGGTGCTGTGCCGGGACCGATGGTCGGGACGCTCAGCCGGGAGTTGTATATCGCTCAGCTTGCAGAACACATTCATACGGCCGCCGAAGCGCGGGCGTGGGCGGAAAACTGGCTGAAAAAACACGCATCTGCAGGTTGAGTATTTCCACTTTGTTTATCATTTTCACTACGGTCCAAGATGAAATAAAAGAACAAGATGGCGTTTGTGCCGATGCCTATATAGGGATTGACATATAAAAGAATCAATGTATGATAAAACAATGTTCGATACGTCATATACTTTGAGATGAAAGATAAAATTATGAAAACATCATTTCGGCGATTACTCGCAGCTATTTTTGCAGTTTCTTTTTTTGGCCTGTATCTGAATGGCGGATGTACAGGTAAAACCTCGCCCGCAGAGAAACCGGTTTCATCTTCCTCAGAAGAGGTCTCTCCTCTGCGCAATCTGATTCCCGACCAGCCTGGCGCGGCACCCAATTACTTCTGTACCTGGGCCGCCCAGAATTTCGCCCAGGAAAAGGAAACTTCGCCGCGCGATCATCTGACCGAACAACTGGTCTTTGAACAACCGGGCTGGATTACCAATCATTACCAGGCGATCCGCGGCGATCTGCTGGTGGTGTTCGATGACGGCTGGGATGTTCCGTTGTCCGCCGATGGTTCGCAGGAACGTTGGGTCTTCGGCTCGCTTGAACTGAACGAGAAACGGTTTCCTTCCATTACTGGGAATCCGGCGGAACGTCTGCGCAAGTTGAACGACAAGGTTCGCGCGGCAGGCTGGCGCGGCGCGGGTTTGTGGGTGTCGGCGCAGGCCGTGGGCGACGGGCACAATGGCAATTTTCTGAATGACGCAGATCTGGAGAAATATTGGCGCGAGCGGGTGCGCTGGTCCCACCAGGCCGGCATCCGTTATTGGAAGGTGGATTGGGGGGCGCGCGACGACCGGGAATCGTTCCGTCGCCTGCTGACGCGCATTGCGCGCGAAGAGGCGCCGGAACTGACGATCGAACATGCGGCCATCATCATGCCGCTCAACAATTGGAACGGCGACGGACAGTTCGGCTCCTGGCAACGCGAATCCGGTCTGGCACGTACATTCGCCCCTTTTTCCGATGTGTTTCGGACGTATGATGTCTGCGCCCAGATTGGTACTGTGACCCTGCTGGACCGCACGGGCTGGATCTTGAAAAATGTCTCCACGGAACCGGGCTGCCAGGGACTGGTCAACTGCGAGGACGAAATGTACATGGGCGCTGCACTCGGGTGTACGGTGGGCATCATGCGTCATCCGCTTTGGCGAATGAGCGATCCACGCAACAACGATTTTCCCAAGTATGGCCACCGAATCGACGAAGTCACCCGCACGGTTCGGTGGATGCGGCTGGCGCCGCCTTTCGGCCGTGGAGGAGAGTCGGTTTATCTGAGCGAACAAACCCTTGCCGACGAATGGGACTTCACGGAAGGTCAGACCTGGTATCGTGATGTGATTGGCAAGAAAGTAATCCAACGGGCTTCCGCCATCACCGCGCGAGGTATTGATCCGCCCGAAGTCGTCGACGCCGGCGACGGGGTCCCTTTTGTGGTCGCTTCGCGCAACCCCAATGGGGCGGTTGCTGTGGCCGCACTGCAACGCACATTGCCCGGCGGCGTTATTCGCACTCCCCGGGCCCAGGTGAAGCTGAAGGTCGGTTCGGTTAAACACCCGATCGGCATTTTTGGCCCATATCATACATTGACGCTGGAATTTGACGAATCCATCGCAAAACTGCGGATCCTGGCGCAGGATCTGGCCGGCGATCGGGCCGTCGAGATCACGAACGATGTCAAACGCGAGGGGCGGACAGTGACTCTGTCCGGTGAATTGATCGACCGGGTTGGCTTGTCCGCCAAAACACAGGACGATTTGTCCGAGCCAGGTCTGGTCCTGCGTTTCGAATAATCGGAGCGGCATCAGTCCAGTGTTGAACCGAAGATTGAGCTGCCAAGACCGTCAGGGAGATGGATTTGGAGTTTACGCTGCGGCCTTGCGGAAGACGTAAAAAGGGCAGTCAGGAAGAACAGCTCCTTTGGTTTCTCTGCCGAAGCGCGGGCGTCGGGGGAAAACTGGCTGAAAAAACATATTTCAGCTCAATGTTGAGGATATTACTAGCCTGTTATTGTCAGTATCGGCCGGAAATTATTTTCAAAAATAGGCACAGGGGGCTTGTCAGCGGCGATTTTTTGTGATAAAAGGACAAATCTATCGGGGCCTTAGCTCAGTTGGGAGAGCGCTTGCATGGCATGCAAGAGGTCGTGAGTTCGAATCTCATAGGCTCCACTGTTGTAAGTTACGCTGAAATCGATATTTACGATTACCTGCATGTGTGCAGCGCGGCCGTAACCTTGTATAAAAAAGCGGTAGTACTACCAGTTTTTAGAAAGGATTTCGACCGTGAACGCACAAAAAACATCGTTTTTGAATCAAAAACAAGCCTCTGGTAAACTCGAACGCACGACCTCTTGCAGTGTTTCCAAACGCTCACCGAAGCTGCGATTGCATAAGGCCACCGGTCAGGCGTATGTTGTCTTGAGTGGCAAATATATCTTTTATTCCATGCAGACGGTCCGTTCCGCTGTCTGCATCACCTGTCCACGGGCGAGCCAGAGGTGTTTCCATCCTGAGGCTCAATGTTGGGACTCTTTTGAGTTATTGCTTCGCGACAAAGACGTTGGGTTTGGCCGACCAGATAAAGGGGTAGCGACAACAGCCTGAAATCGTGGGCTGGCTTTCCTGCGACACTGGTTTGCATGTCAAGAACCGAAGGGATATCCGCATTGAATCGGATAGCAAAATCACAATTTTTTTCGCCAATAAAAACATGCAGTGACTTCAGTGTTCCTGTTTTACCCGCTTTCACCTCAATTGGAACAATATTAATTCCCGCCTGAATAAGAAAATCAACTTCGGCCGAAGTGTTGTGTTTCTGTCTCATCCAGCAGTACAACTGGGGTTCTTCATAGCATTTCCTGGCATACATTAAATGTTGACCAATAAACTGTTCGCAAACAGCTCCGGAATTAATAAGCATAATATCGCCTGCGTTATGAACATCTGTCATGCTTAATCCGCAGGATCGGCATAAAAGCCCAACATCAAGAAAGAGAATTTTGAAATATCGCTCATTTATTTCTGCTCCAAGGGGAACCCCATTCGCATCACTATGCATAATTCGGCGAATAATTCGGGCAAGTTCAAGCATATCGATCGTTTTGGCTAATTCGCGGCTCTGTTCTTGGCAGTCCAGAGTCGTATATTTAAACTTCTGGCCAACTAATAACGGAAGCCGTAGGAAGACTTTTTGTAATCGGGCGTAATTGACTCTCTTCCCATATTTACTGAAATCGTCACGATACGTCGTTAGTATTCCTTCCTGAATTCTTTCTGTTGCAAGATAAGAACCAGACTCAATGTAGGCTTTGACAGCCGCAGGCATGCCACCGATGACACAATAATCCCGAAAGTCTTCCATGAAGGCTGAATGAAGCAAGGAAAAAGACTTATCCGTTATAGAAAAGTTCTGCAGTGCCTCGAGCCGTTTTTCTTTTCCTGCTGCAAGCAGATATTCTTCAAATGTCATCGGTCCAAGATGGAGATATTCAATGCGGCCGACGGGCATCGAAAATGAATGATCTTCCAGGACAAAATCAAGCAGTGACCCCGCTGCAATAATATGAAGTTGGGGCATTTGTTCATAGAAATATCGAAGTGACGCCAAAACCTCTGGAGCCGCTTGAATCTCATCAAGAAAAAGAAGTGTTTTGCCTGGCTGAATAGCAATCGATTTATCGGCTTCAAGTAGAGCGATGGTCTTGGCCGGGGAATGTGTTTTGAAGTATCCGGCGGCTTTCTGGTTTTCCTCGAAGTTGACTTCAAATATATTTTCAAAACTTGAATCTGCAAACATTCTCGCCAAAGAAGACTTCCCGACCTGCCGGGCTCCGCGAATCACCAAGGGTTTGCGGTCCGGCAGTTCTTTCCAGCTTTGCAGAAATTTCATAGCAAATCTATACATAAGAGTTTCCTGATTAAATTTTATATATTTCAGACAACGTGGCTATATTATCTGCGTAAATGCACAAAATCAAGTATTATTATATGCGATTATGAGTATTTTTGAAATAAAATTAACAGAAAATGCTGTAGTAGCGGTCGATAGTACGCGAAAGAGCGACTGCTTGGGTCTGTGCGAGGGCTGGGAGTAACGGCCCAATTTTGACCAACTTGATACTATGTTGCCATTATCTGGACACATAAAGTCGAGAAGTATAATACTGCTTTTCAGCCTTACAAAACCGGTGCGCTTCACGCAATCAACGCGATGGTATGCAATGGGGTGCAATAAGTGCAATGGATTTTGGAAAGAAGTTGCTTTTTATCGAGATTTATAGCTCTATATGGGACAATGGGTTACGGTAGTACGCGACAATTTGTCTAGTGCCAAACCCGGTACCGCATGGCATGCAAGAGGTCGTGAGTTCGAATCTCATAGGCTCCACTGTTGTAAGTTACGCTGAAATCGATACTTACGATTACCTGCCCCTGTGCAGCGCGGCCGTAACCTTGAATAAAAAAGCGGTAGTACTACCGCTTTTTAGAAAGGATTTCGACCGTGAAAGCACAACAATCATCGTTTTTAGCCTCCAAACGGGCCTCCAGCAAACTCGAACCGACGACCTCTTGCAGTGTTTCCAAACGCTCACCGAAGTTGCGATTGCATAAGGCCACCGGTCAGGCGTATGTTGTCTTGAGTGGCAAATATATCTTTTATTCCATGCAGACGGTCCGTTCCGCTGTCTGCATCACCTGTCCACGGGCGAGCCAGAGG
>JBHJNC010000032.1:0-3245 GCA_048497675.1 Gimesia maris | reverse complement strand
ATCACATTCCCGCCCAATGCCGGACGAGTCTGCATCAGGATCGCGATCTGTCCTTTGCGTGAGCTGTCTCGAATATCCAGCCCCGTGCAGTCCGCCGTCAGCCCGCAGCCGACGCGATACGAAACCATCGGAGCAAGTACGCGTCCGGCCGGCGTCGCCCCATACAGCACAATCTGAGGCTTATATTTCAAAATCACGTCCGATACCGCCTTGCGGTAGCAGAACGGGTCAAATTCCGCCAGCAGCGGATGCTCAATCAGATAAACATCATCCGCCCCTGCCGCGATCAATTCCTGCGCCATCGGGCGAACCTGATGCCCCGCCAATATCACCCCGCACCGAACCCGCAGACTATCGGCCAGCTCGCGAGCCTTGCCGGTCAGCTCAAAAGTCGCAGACTGCAGCTTTCCGTGTTCAATTTCTGCCATCACCCACACATCGCCATTATAGGTCGTCTGGGTATGCTTATACCCCTCGAGCATATCATCAAGCGCTTTGCTGTGGAAATGGATTTTATCGGATTCAAACACCTTCGCTTTGACCGACTCATCAATCTGACCGTGAGATTTGATTCCCAATGCACTGAGCCGTTCTGCCAGTGCGATAAAATCTTCGCTTTCTTTTTCGGTTCCTTCATACGAGCGGTCAAAGCTGTCCTTGCGATAAGCCGGCAGCACATAGCCCTTTTGCCCGTTGCCTTCTGCGGAAGACTTAGATTTCCCGACATTGGCCAGCTGCTTTTTTAGAATTTCAGCCATTTCAGCCGCCGAATGCAAAGCCTGACATTTACGCGTGGTTTTGCCCGGCGGAAAAACGCGAATCACACGCGTCTTCGACCCCGCCACCCCCAGTGCCGTCGCCTTGACATCATCCGCCCCCCACTGGGTCAGCTTGAACTGATTTGCCTTGCGGACCCCGGAAAACGAGGCATACAGCGGATATTCGTATTTAGCTACGGTGATAATACAGGGCTTGCTGCGGGACGCGATAACCTGACTGCCGCCGCTGATAATATGGGTAAACTGGAATTGTCCCTGATGATACTCGACACCCGTTGCATACGCGATACACGGGATATTCAGTTCTTCGGCCATCTGTGCCGGAACTTGAGCCGTATCGCCATCAACTGACTGCATTCCCGCAACCAGATAATAATCTTCGCTGCCGCCAAACATTTCGCGGGCAATCTTGCGCACCGCGAATGCCAGCGGATTGGCCGTTGCCCAGGTATCAGCACCGCCCAGTGCCCGGTCTGTTAACAGCACCGCCCCATCCGCACACCGCGCAAGACTGTATCGCAGCACCTCGGCAGCCATTGGCGGCCCCATGGACAAAGCTATAATTTTGCCTTCCTGATCGCCGGATATATGTCTCATCTGATGGGCAAATGCCAGTGCCTGAGCGTCCAGTTCATTGATTACGCTCGGCAGTTTGGTTCGGATCAGATTGCCCGTCTTCGGGTCAAACGCATTATCCGTAATCTGGGAGACATCCGGCACTTGTTTGACAAGAACAATGTAATGACTCATCGGATACCCCGTGTAATTGTATCTGATTTACTTTTTGCCTTTTACGTGCGGGCCAGTTTATTCTATACATTTTCGCAGGTCAAGAGCAAATATCGCCACTGGTAAATTTCGAACATGGCGGCCCAAAATCATGGTATTCGCAGCATTTCGCCGCGGCAATACAGTTGTACAATACCGCATTAAATCGCAAGATACTTATAAAAATTTGCCGGTATTTTGCGGTATTATGCTAATCTGCCCTGCAATTCATCAAAAACGCTCGTAATCCCTTGATTTTACTAAGCTTCTTTAGTACAACACTGACGGAAATAGCGGGTTCGAGCCATAGTTTTCTCTGGCTCGACGGACTAATTATGCACTTTTAGACAAAGGAAAATAAGTATGGCAGATTTAAACGCTCTCAGTCAGGCAGTTATTAAAGGCGATCAAAAGACCGCCGTGGAAGTCACCAAGCAGGCCATCGCCGAAGGTATGGCTCCGGCCAACATTCTGACCAATGGCCTTATCGCGGGCATGAACGTCATTGGCACACGCTTTAAAGCCAATGAAGTGTACATCCCCGAAGTGCTCATTGCCGCACGCGCAATGAAGATGGCGATGGAAATTCTCGAACCCAAACTGGTCGAAGCCGGCGTAAAACCCCTCGGCAAAGCCATGATCGGCACCGTCCAGGGCGACCTGCACGACATCGGCAAGAACCTGGTCACCATGATGCTCAAAGGCGCCGGATTCGAAGTGATCGATATGGGCGTGGATGTCTCCCCCGAAAAGTTCGTTGCCAAAGCCAAAGAAGTCAATCCCAACGTTATCGGCCTTAGCGCCCTGCTGACCACCACCATGCCCGCGATGGAAAAGACCATCAAGGCCATCAAAGACGCCGGCCTCAAGGTCAAGACCATGATTGGCGGAGCCCCCGTCACTCAGGCCTATGCCGACAAGATTGGCGCCGACGGTTACGCTCCCGATGCGGCCAGCGCCGTTGACACCGCAAAAGCCCTGATGAACTAATTTCATCACAGCCCCTGCAAAAAAACAAGGCCGCCTGCGAACAACGCAGACGGCCTTTTCCTTTTACCACGAACTTGGCAATTAAATTTCGCTATACGAGTCGGGAGCAGAATATACCATCCACTTCTGGAATATCTCAAATCCCGCAGGTCGGTCCGTCGTACCCGACCGGTTGAATATGATATCGCTGCTGCCGTCAACATACATAGACGTCGTCGCATAATTCAGCACCGAACCCTTGATGGTACCGCCGGCGTTTCCGTCAAAGGTTACACCGTTTGCTGCAATCGCCCCGTTGACAGTACCAAACGACCCTGTAAACGACAAAGCAAAACCGGGCGCCATGATGAATGTTCCCTTTTCAGGAGCCAGCTGATCGCTGCTGTCAACGCTGCCGGTAAACGCCAGGCTTCCCTCGGTCGTTTCTTGTGTGTAATCCCCCTCGGTGACAATCATTCCATTGACCGTAACGTTTCCGCCGAAATCAATATAGTTAGGCTGTTCAATATAAAGCACTCCATTGATTGTGGTACTCCCCGTAAACTTCAAAGGCTTTGCAGCGGTTCCGGTTCCGGCCTTGATAACTTTATTTTCAAGCACGCTCCCGCTGGTATAATACCCCCCTGTTGCATACTTCTTGAATTGCACGGCGTCAGGAATGGGAAATTCGGTCGCTTCGGCTCCAACTTCGATGGTTTGATTAATCGC
>JBHJNC010000031.1:0-4208 GCA_048497675.1 Gimesia maris | reverse complement strand
CGCTATCCAGCTCCTTTGCCGACAGCGTCTTGCCGGTGGGGTCATCCAGTTGAATCAGGCTCTTTAGTCCGGCGCAGACTTCGTCAATCTTCTCTGCGTCGAATTTCAACCGCTTGAGCAGTGGGGCGGCAAGACTGTTTTCTTTCGCGTCCGCCACATCTGCGGTATTGGCCGCCGTGATCGCATCTTTATGGGCCAGCAGTCCGGTCCGTATCGCCTCCAGTGCGGTGTTTTTTTGTTCCGTGCTTAACGCCGCCAAATCGATTGAAGCTTTCCGTGCCTGCTCAGCGATTTGCTCAATAGTCATCTTTTATTTTTGCTTTCGAAATACGGCCACCACGTTTTCGACTTCCACGACAAACAGCCGGTTATCCCCCTCAAAATCGACAGGAATCGCCCCTTTGGGATTAAACAGCACCTTGTCGTACTGACGCAGGGGATATTCGGTTGACATCTCAACTTCGGCCGATACCGCAACAATACGCCCGGTGATGGTTGGGATTTCAATATTATCCGGCAATTGAATGCCGCCCTTGGTTTGCTTTTTGTCCTCATCCTTGCGAATCAGGACACGCTTGCCAATCGGCTCAACAATTTCAAACACTTCTTTTTGTGCAGAATCCGTCATCTTCTTACTCAATATTGATTCAATTATTCTTCTGTCGTTTCAGTACTCTTCTTGCGAGTCGGTTTTTTCTTTGCCGGCTTCTTTTCATCTCCGGCGCCGAGGATTTCTTTGGCCTGCATCTCGTCTTTGGGCGGCCACTGGCCTTTGCTCTGCAGGTCTTTGAGCATATCAAGCTTGTCCGCTTTGACAATCGTCCGGCAGCGCGGGAAACGGTTGCAGCCCATAAACGGCCCGCGTTTGCTCTGGCGGATGACCAGCTCACCCTTGCCGCATTTATGACACGTTACGCCCGTTGAAACCGGCGGCTCTTTGGGCGGCTTGGGTTTGCCCTCTTTGTCGATATTGACAATCGTTTTGCAGGCCGGATAATCCGAACAGCCCAAGAATGTCCCGAACCGTCCGCGTTTTTGGACCATCGGTTTGCCGCATTTAGGACATTGATGCTCGGTAACCACCTCTTGCACCATTTTGCCTTCGTTGTCGCAGGGGCAGGCGTATTTGCAGTCCGGATATTTCGAGCAGCTCAGGAATCGGCCGTTTTTGCCGAGCCGATAGACCATATTGGCCCCGCACTTGGGACAGTTGTATTCGCTGGGCTGAGTTTCGGCCTTGGCGTGAGTCATCTCTTCAGTGGCGACTTTAAGACTTTTACTGAATGGATCATAGAATTCATGCAGAACTTTGACCCAATCCAGATGCTGTTCTTCGATTTGGTCAAGCTGTGTTTCCATGTGCCGGGTGAAGGCGATATCCATCACCTGTGGGAAAAACTCATCCAGTTTATCGGTGACTACTTCGCCGATCTGCGTGGCGTAGAATTTCTTGTCTTTCTTTTCGACGTATTGCCTGTCCTGAATCGTCGAGATAATCGATGCGTAGGTGCTGGGTCGGCCGATGCCTTCTTTTTCAAGGGCCTTAACCAGCGATGCTTCCGTAAAGCGGGCCGGCGGTTTGGTAAAGTGCTGCTGTGCGTCGATACAGACCGGCTCAAGATTTTGTCCAACCTGCATTTCCGGCAGGGCGGGTTCTTCGGTCGAGGTGTACCAGACTTTGGTGAAGCCGTCAAAGACCTGCACGCGCCCCGATGCCCGATATTGGCATGGCCCGATAGAAGTTTTGGCTTCGATTTCCACACGGGTGGTATCCCACTGGGCCGCGGCCATCTGACAAGCAACGAACCTGCGCCAAATCAAATCATACAATTTATACTGGTCATCGGTCAGAAACTGCCGAATATCGTCCGGTGTTAAATCCGGGTCAGTTGGACGAATTGCTTCGTGAGCCTGCTGAGCATCTTTGGATGACGAAAAGAAATTCGGTTTTTCCGGCAGATAATTCTTGCCGAAGCGGTGTTCGATAAAATGCCGTGCAGCCCCGATGGCTTCTCCCGACAAATGGGTACTGTCGGTACGCATATAGGTAATCAGACCCAGCGAGCCCATTGAGCCAAGGTCGATACCTTCATAAAGCTGCTGGGCGAGCATCATCGTTTTGGATGCTGAAAAGCCGAGCCGATTGGCCCCGGCCTGCTGCATTGTCGAGGTAATAAACGGCGCGCCCGGCCGTGACTGGACACGGTTGGTTATGATATTGCTGACGGCGAACTTCGCTGCCTGCAGGGCATTTAAAACCGCTTTGGCCTGCGATTCATTTTCCGCGTGGAAAGCCTGACCATTGACGCTGTGCAGGTCAGCCTTAAATGCGGCGTATTTGGCAAGCCAAGTATATTGTTCGGCCAGCGTCGGAGCGTTATCCGGATCATTGCCGATAAATTGCTTCCATTGCCCGGCCAGTTCAGGTGCGGGCTTGGTCGAAAACACACCCGGAATCAGCCAGTATTCCTGGGGGATAAACGAGCGAATTTCCCGTTCTCGCTGGACAATCAATTTAACCGCGACCGACTGAACACGTCCGGCGGAGAGCCCTTTGGCGACTTTCTTCCATAATAGTGGGCTGATTTGATAGCCCACGATACGGTCGAGTACCCGCCGGGCCTGCTGGGCAAGCACCCGATGATGGTCAATCTTGCCGGGAGCGGCGAAAGCCTTTTGGATGTCGTTTTTGGTAATCGCATTAAAGACAACCCGATAGGTAGTGTCTTCTTTTAATCCGAGCACTTCCGCCAAATGCCAGGCGATAGCCTCACCTTCGCGGTCCAAGTCGGTTGCCAGATAGACCGCACTGCATTTTTTGGCATTGCTTTTTAGATCAGCAACCGTCTTACGCCGGCCAGCGGCGATTTCATAGGTCGGCTCGAAATTGTTTTCGATATCAATATTAATGCCCTTGCTGGGCAGGTCACGGACGTGTCCCATCGAGGCTTTAACGATATAGTCTGTGCCTAAGTATTTATTGATCGTTTTGGCCTTTGCGGGCGATTCAACGATAACCAATGATAAATTCGAATCTTTTTTTGCCATTGTCTATTCTATAATTAAAGATAATGTGGAAATAATAACTCTGGAATAAAAGCTGCTCCAATCCTGACGAACCATACAGACCCCTATCCAGACTGTCAAGTAAAAACCCTTTTTTGGATAAGAAACCCAAAATCATAGACTACTTTCAATTATATCGTCTATCAGATGTTCCCTTGAATCTGGTCTTTCTATGTCTGTTTTAGGCAATATGTGTTATACGCTCAAGTTAATATTGATTGCGTTTTGTTTTTTGTCACTAATTGACAAAAGATATTTTATTTTTATAGTAACTACCTCTCAACAACTGTTTTGTAATATTAAAATTTACAATAAAGAGGAATTATGGCTAAAATTACGTTGATGGGGGCGGGCAGTACAATATTCGCAAAAAATTTAATCGGCGACTGTCTTTTGAAGCCCTCGCTGAAAGATATTCATATTGCGCTTTACGATATCGATCCGCAGCGGTTGAAGGATTCGGTTCAAATGATGGAAAACCTAAACCGGTCTGTAAATCAAGGGCGTGCGACAATATCCGGTCATCTGGGTGTTCAGGCCCGCAAAGAGGCCCTAAAAGGTGCAGATTATATCATCAATGCAATCCAGGTTGGCGGGTATAAGCCGTCAACGGTGATTGACTTTGAAATCCCCAAAAAATACGGCCTAAGGCAGACTATTGCAGATACGATTGGGATTGGCGGTATATATCGAGCTTTGCGGACAATCGAAGTCATCAATGCGTTTGCCCATGATATTGAGGCGGTATGTCCCAACGCGTGGTTTTTAAACTATGTTAACCCGATGTCGATGGTTACCGGCTGGCTGCAGCATAAAACCTCTGTCAAAACCGTTGGGCTGTGTCATTCAGTTCAGATTTGCGCAGAGCACCTGCTCAAAGGGTTAGGTATGTTCGAGCAGGTTAAAAACCTGCGGTGGTCTATCGCAGGCATCAATCATATGGCCTGGCTTTTGGATATTCGCGATGGCGATGTGGATCTGTATCCTCAAATTAAACAGCGTGCGGCCGAAATTAACGCACAAGCCCGGACATCCGGTGCTGCCAAGCATGGAGATATGATCCGCTACGAGATGATGCGGCATTTTGGATATTATATTACCGAATCCAGTGAGCATTTTGCAGAATATACACCGTATTGGAT
>JBHJNC010000030.1:0-5632 GCA_048497675.1 Gimesia maris | reverse complement strand
TCCTGCTGGGGTTGAGTTCTTCCTGAATCTGCTGGCTTTTGATATTATGGTGCTGATGTTTCACAGTATCGGGCTGGTCTCCGCGGCGGCGGTAACCGTCGTATTTAACTGGGACTTGGTGTCCTTTATCCCGCTGATTGGGGTGCATATCGGAGTTATCAGCTTAGTCGGACGGTATATGGGTGCCGGCAATCCGGATACCGCACATCGCGCGACACTGTCGGGTTTGAAACTGGCTTGGATGTATTCATTCTGTACATTCCTGACATTTGCGATATTTCCCGCCTATTTAATCGGAGCATTTCGCCCGCAGCATGACGATGTCAATTTCACACAAGCGTATCCCATAGCCGTATCCATGCTGCGTGTGGCGGCTTTTTATGTGATGGCTGACGCGATAATGCTGGTCTTTGGCGGCGCTTTGCGCGGAGCCGGCGATACCTTTTGGGTAATGTGTATTTCGGTAACGATGCATTGGGTTTTGGTCGGCGTAGTTGCCGCAGCCATCCATCTTATGCATCTGAACCCGCAAACGACCTGGATTCTATTGTGCTTTACATTGCTCCTGTTTAGCGGTATTTTGTATCTGCGTTACCGAAGCGGCAGATGGCGGAGCATCAAGGTCATCGGCGAAGCAATCGAACCAGTCATATTGCCTGTTCGCGAAACAGAAACCCTTTGAAAGACGAAACCATGAATCCCAATCGATATGATAAAATGCAGTACCGTGCCTGCGGGAAAAGCGGACTTAAACTGCCGGCTTTATCGCTGGGTTTATGGCAGAACTTTGGTGATACGGACGATTTTGATAATAATCGAAAGATGATTCACACGGCTTTTGACCTGGGCATTACCCATTTTGACCTGGCGAACAATTACGGCCCCCCACCCGGAGCAGCCGAGAGGCGATTTGGCGATATCCTCGCGTCGGATTTGGCCGGGTACCGCGATGAGCTGATTATCTCAACCAAGGCCGGGTACCTGATGTGGCCCGGCCCTTATGGCGACGGCGGCAGCCGAAAATATCTGATGTCGAGCCTGGATCAGTCGCTCAAGCGTATGAAGCTTGACTATGTGGACATTTTTTATTCACACCGGGTTGACCCTAATACCCCATTGGAAGAAACCATGGGGGCTTTGGCCGATATCGTGAAGATGGGCAAGGCAATCTATGTGGGAATATCGAATTACCCGCCTGAATTGACGGTTAAGGCGGCCGAATATCTGCGAGGCCGCAATTGTCCCTTTGTGATTCATCAGCCGAAATACTCGATGCTGGTGCAGGATATCAAAAAACAGGGCCTTCTGGATACGCTCGAAAAATTAGGACTCGGGTGCATTCCATTTTCTCCTTTGGCTCAAGGACTTTTGACAAACAAATACCTTTCCGGGTCTATCCCATCGGATTCACGAGCCGGCAAGCACAGCCCTTTCTTGAAAGCAGACAAGATTACTCCAGAGGTCATTGCCAAACTGAATGCCTTAAATGCTGTCGCCCAAAAAAGAGGACAATCGCTATCTCAAATGGCTATTGCGTGGCTTCTGGCGGATAAACGGATTACCTCGGTCCTGATTGGCGCAAGCCGGGTTGGACAGGTCGTCGAAAATGTCAAGGCACTGGACAATATATCTTTTAGCGAAAGTGACTTTGGGGAAATTGACGCTATTTTAGAAAAAAACTCATAACTCTTGACAGCAAATTCAGTTGTAGTAAAATAACAAATATACAACAATTTAAATTTACCGAAAGGATCTTTCGATGTTTGATATGCTTGCAGTTTTTGGGCTTCCCGGCGGAGCCGAGTGGATAATCATAGGACTTATTGCATTGTTGCTTTTTGGAAAAAGACTGCCGGACGTCGCCCGCAGCATCGGCAAAAGCATCACGGAGTTCAAAAAAGGCATCAAGGAATCCGAAAACGACATCAAGAAAGCACTGGATGAATCGGATAAGGTCGCCGATAAAAATACCTCGGACAAAGACGAACCTTCCAAGGGTTATCACAGTTAAGCAGATTATTTTTGTGTCATGTCCGTTTCTGAGGCGGCGGCTTTCAGGGACGGCTTAGAAATACCGCAATAAAAAAGGCTTCCCTCGTAAAGAATATACAGGGGGATTGCTAAGGCAATCTGAGAAATCATATCGGCTGAAGGCGTAACTGCGGCGGCAACTATAAAAACACCCAACAGGACATATTTGCGAATATTTTTGAGCGTGGTCAACTCCACCATTCCAAGTTTCACCAAAAAGATGATTATCAGAGGCAACTGAAAAGACAACCCAAAAAGCAAAGCCATAATCAGCATCAGGTTCACATAATCGGTTATTTGCGGGTTATATTGAAGGTACGGGATACCGATATTAAAGGTGATGAAAAAACGCATCGTCATTGGGGCAATCGAGAAGAGAAAAAACAAAGTCCCGGCAGAGAATAAGCCCGCAGAAAAAGGAACCACCTTGTAGATAAACGTTCGCTCCTTTTTATATAATCCTGAGGCGATAAAGGCCCAGAGCTGATAAAACAGCCAGGGGGAAGACAATATCATGCCCATGACAATCACGGCCTTGATATAGAGCATCATCGGTTCGGCTACCGTGATAGCCTGCACACTCGGGGTTAGCCCCTCCGCCTTGACGGCCTGCTCATAGGGCCGCATCACAAGCTTGATAAAATAGCCGCCAAAAAAGCACGAAATAATCGCCGCCACCATCAGCCCGGCAATCGCCAGGACCAGGCGAGAGCGGAGCTCTTCCAGATGATCGCCCAGTGACATTGACGGCATTTCTTCTTCGTTTTTCTCAGGTTTTCTCATAGCCAGATTGTAAATTGCAGACGGCAGATTGTAAATTGGAAAAAAGGCTGTAAATATTACTTTTTTGAGCAGAATTCAAAGATATTATCATTTTTATCAATACATCCGGCCGCCCAAATTACGGCATTAGGATTTTGACAGGTAATGGGACTGTCCGCAATATAGTTTTTCATGCGGCAACCGGTCATTGTGATTGTCAGCTTTTGATCGCCTCGGACCAGCAGATAATCCTGAGACTGACCCAGAGTGGTTAGGGCAGAATTATGCCCGGAGAAGGCCTCGACGTTGAGCAATGATGTGTGCCCCTGACCTTCGATAATCAAAGGGTGGACGTCGCTCTGATGCTCTGCGATATTGGCAATAATTGAACCCTGACTGATTTGCCAATTGCGGTTGAACGAATTATCACCCTGCTTGAGGATTCCAACACTGACACAATCAAAATTAAAATTAGTTAATTGACCATACGTTGACGCACCTAAATAGATTCCGCCGAAAGTAGCGAACGTAAAAAGGTCTATGCATTGAGCATTGTCGGTGTGGTCGATACGATAGGCAAACGTTTTGCGGGCAATGACCGAGTCAGTCACTTCGCGGGTATATTGGCCTTCGATAAATCGACGATTGGCAGGGTTGATATGGCAGTGCAGGATACGCGGGATGTCATAACAATAGTCAATCCGAATAAATTCTCCGCTGAGGGGATAGCCATAGCAATGCTCAAAAAGAATCAGCTCGGCGATCGCTTTGGGGCCGGCATTGAAATCCATCGCCAGAAACTCGCCATAGAAGGTCAGACAGGATAAAGTAACTCCCTGAGCGCCTTTCGTCTTGGAAATCTGTATGGTCGCGGGATATTCGATAATATCTTTGGGATTGCTGATGGTTTGTTTGGGGTACCAGAATTGGATACCTCGAATCTGGGTGGCATTTTCGACAGTAATAAAAACGGCATTCCGGTCCTCGATAGCAAAAACACTGCCGACAGGCTGAATTTTCTGCGGATGCCGAGTTCCACGGCCAACCGGACCATGAACACCAACCAGAGAGACATTGCTCTTCAGAAGAATACCGCCATCTATTGGATACGGCGTGTCAGTGGGCTCGACATATAATGCCGCTCCCAAGGGAGAGGCCCAGTCAATTGCCTTTTGCAGATTCTTTTTATTCACAGCAGCCGAATTCGTCGGCAAGACATCAAAGTCCCGAATATTTTTAATGCAATTATTATATTTTTTACCAATCGGAAACAAGGCGGTATCCGCCATACACACTTCTTTATATCCTAAAAAAGTCAATAAAAACAACGGTACTAACATAAAAGATTTTGTCTGATTAAGCATATATAGGGTCTCCAAAGAAATTTAATGCTGGATAGTTCATCTCGGGTAGTTTGACCATAACAAGCTAACCTTTGACACATACCAGCGGAATCAGTTTTGCCACCTTCGTCGCAAGGCCGGCGTGGTGGGACACCTCGACGACCTCACTGACATCTTTATAAGCGCCGGGGGCTTCTTCAGCCAGCCCGCGCATCGAAGCGGAACGGATGAGGATGCCCTGCTGGGCGAGCCGGCCGGCAACTTCCTTGCCATGCCATTGTTTGGTCGCAGCGGTACGGCTCATCTGCCGGCCTGCACCATGACAGGACGAGCCCAGCGAAAGCGATTCGGATTGTTCGGTCCCAACAAGAATGTAGGACGAGGTCCCCATGGTACCTCCGATGAGGACCGGCTGGCCGACGGTTTTATATTCTGCGGGCAGATCCGGCCTGCCTGGGCCGAACGCACGAGTAGCACCCTTGCGATGTACGAAAACGCTTTTGCGTTTGCCATCGATGGTATGTTCTTCCTGCTGGCAGGTGTTGTGGGACACATCGTAAAGCAGTCGGACACTAGCCTTGGGGAGTATTTCGGCAAATACCTCCCGTATCAGATGTGTCAAGATCTGGCGATTAGCTAAGGCGCAATTGATACCGCTGCGCATCGCGCCAAGATACGCTTTGCCGACCGGTGAATTGAGCGGCGCACAGGCCAGTTCACGCTCGGGCAATTCGACGCCAGCATTTTTGGCCGCAACGGTCATTTCCTTAAGGTAGTCAGTGCCGATTTGGTGGCCCAGTCCGCGCGAACCGCAGTGAATACTGACTTTGATGTCATCTAATTCGATGCCAAAAGCTTTAGCGGCTTTTTCGTCGTAAATTTCGACAACTTTCTGGATTTCGAGGTAATGATTGCCTGAGCCGAGCGTGCCCATTTCTTCTTCCTGACGCTTTTTGGCCTGAGGAGAGACTTTGGATGGGTCAGCGCCGGGGATACACCCGCCAGATTCGATAAAACGTAAGTCATCTTGCGTGCCAAAGCCCTGCTGGACTGCCCAGACCGCCCCCCCTTCGAGGACTTCGTCGAGTTTGGCAGCGGTTAATTTCAGCCGGCCTGTACTGCCGACGCCGGCTGGAATTCGGCGGAAAAGACGGTCGGCAATCTCGATCGTCTGGATGCAGGCGCGGCCGCCGGGCTTCAGCGAGCGCGCCAGCGTGTCGAAGTACGACGGCCAGTAGGCGGCGCCGACCGCCTCGAACATCTCGATCGAGGCAATGCCGTCGTATTGCTCGCGCTCGTCGCGGTAGTCCTGCAGCACCAGTTCGGCCGGCAGGTCCTGGCGCTCCAGGCGCTGCGGCTGGCGCCCGGCAGCCGCGTGCTGGAGACCGGCTGCGGCTGGGGCGGCTTCGCCGAGATGGCGGCGCGCGCCGGCCACCTGGTCAAGGGCCTGACGCTGTCGCCGGCGCAGCTGCGGTACGCGCAGGCACGGCTGGAGC
>JBHJNC010000029.1:0-6442 GCA_048497675.1 Gimesia maris | reverse complement strand
TTTTCGTATTGCTCTGAATTTTTGATATATGATTCAGCCTGAACGCAAACGACCATTGAATCAAAACCCGACGCGGGATGGGGAGTTTGTCCTCTATTGGATGCAGGCGGCTCAACGGGCCGACTGGAATCATGCCCTTGAGTATGCCGTCGAAACTGCCAACGCCAGTCAAAAGCCCCTGCGGGCGGTGTTTGTTCTGACCGATTACCCGGAAGCCAACCTGCGGCATTATCAGTTTATGCTCGAAGGCCTGGCTCAGACCCGCCAGCAACTCAGCAAGCGAGGGATAACCTTAAACGTTATCTTGGGCAAGCCGGAAACAGTCTTACCCCGCCTGGCGAAAAAAGCAAGACTGCTCATTACCGACGACGGGTATCTACGTATCCAGCGGCAGTGGCGAAATGCCGTTGCGGATGCGATTGACTGCCTGATGCTTGAAGTGATTACCAATGTCATCGTACCGGTGGAGATTGCCTCCGAGAAAGAGAATTTCTCGGCAGGGACGCTGCGGCCGCGGATTCATCGGCAGTTGGCGGATTTTTTGAAACCATTGAAAGCCGCAAAACTGGATTCCCGCCTTCATGGGAATGACAGTTTTAAGGATTCAATATCCCTGGATGATATTGACGCGGTTTTGAACAAGATGCATCTCGACCGGTCAGTCCCGCCATCGAAGCACTTTCGCGGCGGACCGGAGGAAGCACAAAAACGGCTTAAGGCCTTTATCAAAGAAAAACTGGACCTGTACGGCGACAAACGCAGCGACCCGACGCTGGATATTCAATCGCACCTTAGCCCGTATCTGCACTTTGGACAAATCAGCCCCCTTCAGGTCGCATTGGAAATCGAAGCCACCGACAGCCCCGGCAAAGAGGCTTTTCTCGAAGAACTCATCGTCCGGCGGGAGTTGGCGTTTAATTACGTCTGGTATAATCCAAAGTACGATGACTTTGCCGCCCTGCCGCACTGGGCGGTCAACACACTCAATGTGCACACCAAAGACAAACGGGAATATGCCTATACGCTCACGCAGTTGGAAACGGCACAGACGCACGACCCGGCGTGGAACGCAGCACAAATGGAAATGGTCATCACCGGCAAGATGCACAACTATATGCGGATGTACTGGGGCAAGAAAATCCTCGAATGGACCAAATCGCCCAAACAGGCGTTTGAATGGACGTTATATCTGAACAATAAATACGAACTGGACGGACGCGACCCGAATAGCTTTGCCGGGGTAGCGTGGTGCTTCGGCAAGCACGACCGGCCGTGGGGCGAGCGTCCTATCTTCGGCAAAGTACGGTATATGAATTACGCGGGACTAAAGCGAAAATTCGACCCGCAGAGCTACATCGATAAAATACAGTCCATAGACCGGCTATGATTCGGCCGTGATTTGTTTTTTCAGCCGCAGATGTTGGCTGTACCAGCCGTAAGACACCAGACCGGCTAAAATCAAATAACATACCGGGATTAGGTATAACGCCGGTCGTAGCCCGCGATGGTTTCCAATCCATCCCATCAGCCAGGTCAGCACACCACAGCCCGGAATGCCGGCACAGGAAAGCATAATAAAAAGAATTGTCGTATTCGCCTTTGGCATACAATCCGCACAATAGCTCTGCACGCTGGGCCAGAAAGGCGCAGTGGCGATTCCAGCCCCAAAAAGCAACCCAAAAAACAACCACTGCGAATCAACCAGTGGAAATAACAGTGTTATCGCTGTTCCACCCAGAGCAGACCATACAATCAGGCTGTTTAAATGCCGCTGGGCAATCAGATGCGGCCAGCCTGTTCGCCCAGCCGCCATACCTGCGGCAAAAAACGCCGTCCCCAATCCGCCTGCCCAGGCGGTAGAGGCAAAATTCAATTGGATATAGGCGGCCATCCAGAATGTCAGGCAGAATTCTCCGCCGCCGGCGACAAACATCGCGGCAAAAAATACCCAAAAACAGGGGGTTTTGATAATCACCATCGCCTGATCGCGAACAGTGGTCCAATGAACAGGTTCGGGATGATCCGGATATCTGGCGGATCGGTGCGTTTGAATCAGAATCATCCACGCCGGAATCATCGACAGCGCCATAACCACTCCAATCAATAGCCGCCATGAAACGCCCAGCGAAAGCAGCCATCCGGAAACGAGAACTGTAACCAGTACCCCTATTGACCAGAAACCATGTGTAAAATTGATATAGCGTCCGGGCTGATCAGGGTGCAAATCCTGAACAAAAGGCGTTGCCAGCCCTTCAACCACACCTTCGCCAAGGCCGGCAAGCATCATCGCCAGCAGCAGAACTCCATAGGCCGGTGCGACAGCACACAACCCCATCCCGACTCCCATCAACACACTCGACCATCCAAAAATTCGCCGCTTGCCCCAGCACCCCGCGGCAAATCCGCATAAGACCATCGAGACCATCATCGCCGCACTGCGTCCCAGATGGAGCACACCGCCTTCGGTCATACCCCCCTGCTCGAGGGTAAATCCCAGCTCCCTGGCCAAATCCACCAGCACCACCGGCACAACCACAGACCCGGCAGCATAGGCAAAAAATGTAAGAAATGCGGCATAATCATACCGCCCAAAAATCATCCTGTGAAAACGCATTTCAGCTTAATAACCGCATTCAGCCGCAGTTTCAACAAAATTTCACAGCATATTCTATCCAACGCCGCTACATCTAATTCGGATCGCCCCATGTTCTTTTGACCTTATCGGCTAATGCACCGATAATCTGATTCTTTCGCTGCATGGATTCATCCATCATCTGCTGATGATCGGTCTTGGGAGTCATTTTCGCCCGCATTCCCTCGTCAAACACATACGGAGTTACAAACACCAGCAGTTTGGCATTGGACAGCTCATTGCGATTGTGTTGGAAAACAGCGCCAATCAGCGGCAAATCGCCCAAACATGCGTTTGAATGGACGCTGTATCTGAACAATAAAGACGAACTGGACGGACGCGACCCGAATAGCTTTGCCGGGGTGGCGTGGTGCTTCGGCAAGCACGACCGGCCGTGGGGCGAGCGTCCTATCTTCGGCAAAGTGAGGTATATGAATTACGCGGGACTAAAGCGAAAATTCGACCCGCAAAAATATATCGATAATATCCGGTTATTATCCGAGCAAACTGACCGCAAATAACCCATTTATGCCAAGTTTATCGGAAAATATGCTTGCCTTGCCGTTTTTCTGTGATTATAATTCGTCCCTCTTGTTTTTGGCAGTGATTGATGGATTGCCACGGCCGAATAAGCCGGGAATCATCGATAAGCTGTTGCAAATAAGTAATTTGCGGGCGTAGCTTAGTGGTAAAGCTCCAGCCTTCCAAGCTGGTCATGTCGGTTCGATTCCGATCGCCCGCTGTGTGACTCCAATTGACACGGCCCGTCGGCAGTTTCTTTCCTTGGTACATCTCAAAAGCCGGCAACTACTTTTCAAGACTTGCATTGTCTGAAATTCAAACACAAATAAATTAATCTCTGCTTTTAAGATATTAAACCGATGGGCGGATAATCTGTATCCAATCCAGAGATGGACAATTTGAAATGAGCTTTGCGGAGTGAAAAAAACAGCAGCCGAAGCTGAATCTTCTCCGGCTGCTGGAACAATTCTAAGCTACACTTGATGCGGCAATATCAACAACCTCAAAATGTGATTCGCCGCGCGGGGTTTTTACCTTTGTCTTTTCCCCTTTGGTCAGTCCAAAGATAGCATCGCCGATAGGCGAGTGAATGGAAATGCTGCCCTCATCGATATCCGCATCATGAGGTCCCAGCAACTGGTAGGTCAACTTTTTCTGTGTACCCAGATCCAGCAACGTTACCACAGTACCGAACATAGCCTTATCCGTTTGGACTTTTGTGCAGTCTACTTTTTCTGAGCGATTGATTTTCGCCCGGATTTCTCCCATACGTCCCTCAATGAAGCCCAACTGCTGACGGCCGTAAATGTACTCGCCGTTTTCCTTCAGGTCGCCCTGCTGACGGGCTTCGCCGACGCGTTGACGCACTTCTACCGCTTCTTTTTCGAGTTCTTCCAACTCCGCATAAAGTTTATTGAGGCCGGTTATCGAAATTGGCACAAGATCATACATTCTAAATCAGTCTCCGATTAAAAAGCCTGTTTCCAGATATAACTTACATTAAATTCCAACTACACCACCGAGTCATTTGGCATAATAAAATAGCAAATTTGCCTGAATCGGTCAAGATTTTCTACCTCGTTTTTGGGCTGACCAGGTACATCGTATTGTTCTACAGGATCCCCAAAAGTGAACCAGACCATCCTGATTCGGCATTTCTACAACAAAATCCAATGCAAAAAAAGACAAACAGATATGATTATCAGAGAAATTCGCCCAGCCGGCGCAATTCGATTCGGCTGTCGGGAGCAAAACCCATGTCCGGATGTTCGGCCAGATAGTGCAGGTGAATTTCGAATAGCTCGTCGTTCAATTCGTCCAAATTAAGGGTGTTATCGGGACCAAAAGTAAGCTGTTCCGGGTCCTGGCCGGCGAAGTTTTTGGGGCAATAGGTTACCGAATAGCCCTGTGTATCATCATCGTAAAACGCCAGCGGCAGGCCCTGAGTACGGCAGATAATTGGGCGATAAGGATAAATTTCGCAAGCCCCCTGCTCATCCAGATAGCCGCAGACAGCCGCCGCGTCAAAATGCAGCTTCGTCCAGCCGGCCTTTTTCATCTCCTCGACTATCGCAAAAAATTCGACGGGAAATACTGACAAATTCGTACAGCAGTTGCAGCACCCCTTGCTGCAAACCAGCTTGCCGCTATGGATGATGCCCAGCTTTTCAGCCAGTTGGTCGGCTGAATCCCGCAAGTTGAAATAGTCTCGTATAGCTTGTTCCAAAGATAACGCCTTTCGTTATTCCGCTTGCTTTTGTTCCGTGTTTCACATAAACTTCGACCTTTATTTTACGGTTCTATTCCGGATAAATCCAATGGAAAACAATCTGGCAGTGATTTTTGATGTTGACGGTACGATGGTCAACAATGGGGAGTTTCATAAGAGCGCCTGGATGACGCTGACGAAGCGGTACGGGTTGCCATTAACCGAGCGGGATTACCATGAGAAAATCCATGCCCGCAGCAATGACCGGATTGTTCGCGGACTGTTCGGCGAAGATACCCCATCAACGACGATTCAGCAAATTGCGGATGAAAAAGAGGATCTTTATCGCTCAAGCTTTGCTCCCCATCTGCGAGAGATACCGGGGCTGACACAGCTGCTGGAGGATTTGCGGCGGCTGGGGATTCCGTGCGGAGCAGTCTCCAATTCGCCGAAAGCCAACGTGGATTTTGTGCTTGACGGGCTGAAGGTTCGGAACTTTTTCAGGGTGGTCATTGACCGGGATATGCTCAAGGTCGGCAAGCCCGCCCCGGAAGGACTGCTTCGGGCGGCAGGCGAACTGGGGCAACGGCCGGAACAATGCCTGGTGTTTGAGGATTCGTCATCGGGTTTCAAAGCGTGCCGGAATGCGGGGATGCGGTATATTGCCATCACCGCAGGCACGGAGCCGGAGGAGTTGAAAGAGGCATACGACGCAATCGCTTTGCTGAGGGACTTTACAGGCCTGGACGCAGCAAGACTGGCGGACTACCTCCGAAAATAGCTTAATGCTTGCAAATTCGCCTATTGCCGCTATGATAACGACTTATGAAAGATTACCGAAATAAAATTCTGTGCGGCGACTGCATTGAATTGCTGGGCAAGGTTAAAGAGCCATTTGCGGATTTGGTGTTTGCCGACCCGCCGTTTAATATCGGGTATCAGTACGACAAGTACCATGACAAGGTAGAGAAGAATAACTACCTTGCCTGGACGCGGGACTGGATGGCGGCGTGCGAACGGATACTCAAGCCGCATGGGTCGTTTTATGTGGCGATTGGCGACGACTACGCGGCCCACGTCCGAATCATCGGTGAAGAACTGGGGCTGACTGTACGCAACTGGATTATCTGGTACTACACGTTCGGCCAGCAAACCAAGCTGAAATTCGCCAAGTCGCATACGCATATTCTGTACTTTGTCAAAGACGCCAAGAACTTTGTGTTTAATGACTACGCAATCCGTGTACCGTCTGACCGGCAATTGATCTATAATGACTTGCGCTCCAACGCCAGCGGCAAGATTCCCGACGATACGTGGAGCTGCTATTCACGGGTCTGCGGGACATTCAAGGAACGGGAGGGCTGGCACCCCTGCCAGATGCCGGAACTGCTGCTGGCGCGGATTGTGGCGGTCAGCTCCAATCCGGGCGATCTGGTGTTTGACCCGTTCAATGGCTCCGGCACCACCGCCGCGGCGGCATTACAGCTTGGGCGGGATTACTGCGGGATTGACATTTCTGAGGATTATGTTCAGAATACCCAGAAACGCCTGGCAGAGATTGCCAGGCAGGTCAAGCATGG
>JBHJNC010000028.1:0-4139 GCA_048497675.1 Gimesia maris | reverse complement strand
CGCAGGTTCTTCGCTTTGCCGATATACAGCGTCCGGTCATGGCCGTCTTTCATCAGGTACAGCCCCGGCCCGGTTGGGAATGTCCGAATCCGCTCCCGAATCCGCTCAAGCCTGTCTTTGTCTTTTTGCGTCATAGAGGGTATTGTACCCGAAACGACGGAAAAACAACAAGCCTCATTTTAGTAGACAAACTACTTGTTTTTTTGATGCCGCAAGCGGTCGATGGCTACGGCGATGACGATGATGGCGCCGGTGACGATTTCCTGGACCCAGTTGGGCAGTCCCATTTGCGAACAGCCGCTGCGGATGGTCGTCATAATTAGTGCTCCGATGATTGAGCCGGCGATTGAGCCTTCGCCTCCAGCCAGACTGCCGCCGCCGATAACCACCGCAGCGATGACATCCAGTTCAAGGCCGACAGCAACAGTTGGATCGCCAACCGTCAGACGAGAAAACTGGAACAGTCCCGCGATGCCGGTGATGAGTGAGCTGATGGCATAGACAAGAACTTTGACCCGGTTGGTTGCTACGCCGCACAATCGAGCGGTTTGCTCATTGGAACCGACGGCGTAGATATGGCGACCTAATCGCGTATAGCGCAGCATGATCCAGGCCAAGATTGCAAGGATAATCATACCCCAGACGCCCGGCGAAACAATCATCCATCGATTATCCGGGCCAAGTGTGGCCAGCAGCTCATTGAGCCAGCTTATCGGGGCGTCAATTTTCTGTTCACCGGCCAGCCCCTTGGCGATGCCCCGTCCTATCAGCATCATACCCAGTGTGATGATAAAAGGAACGACCTTAAGCCGGGTAACCAGCAGGCCAATAATCAGACCGCATATCATACCGACTGTGATGCCGCAAATCGCGGCCATCAGCGGCGGCAAGTGAAGAGATTGCAGCCCCAGGGCAATGACCACCGTACTTAGTGCGACGGTTGAGCCGACGGACAAATCAATGCCGCCGGCGATAATTACCAGCGTCATTCCAATTGCTGCAGTACCGACGATGGCAGTCTGCCGCGCGATGGTTTCAAGATTGCGGGTGGTCGAAAAACTGGAAGGACCAATCACGGCAAACAAGGTATAGATTGCCGCCAGTCCAAGTAATGGCCCTAACGTATTGATCCAATTTTGCCACATTATCGAGGATGATTTTTTCGTCATATAGCTTTCCAATGTTTTATTGCTGGTTGCCTGTCTTGCCGGTTGCTTCGAGCATAATCTCGTGTTCACTGACCTGGTTAACAGGTTTTGCCGGTCCCAGAACGCCTTTGCACATAACCGCAATCCGATCACAGATTCCCATCAGTTCGGGCAGATAACTTGACACCACAAGGACTGCTTTGGGTTTTTGTTTTTCGGTACCGACTGCAAGCTGGTCAATTAATTTGTAGATTGTGGCTTTGGCGGCCACATCAATCCCGCGTGTCGGTTCATCCAGCAGCAGTACATCGACATCGTGCTGGAGCAGTCTTGCCAGTGCCACTTTCTGCTGATTGCCGCCGGAAAGATCGCCTACGGGCTGGTGTGGTTTGCGGCAGCGGATGCCCAGTTCTTCAATCCACCGCCATGCCGCTTTGTATTGGTTTGCCGGCCAGACAAAACCGAATCTGCCCATTGTATCAAATTTGGACAGCGTAATATTTTCGGCAATGCTTAATGAGGTTGCCAGACCTTCCTCTTTGCGGTTTTCGCTAAGCAGTCCGACACCTTGCCGCCATCGCTGGATGGGTGAGGCGGTGCCGGAGTAGATGCCGATCTTGACCTGGCCGCTGATGACCGGATCCAGTCCGAAAATGGCTCGCAGCAGTTCTGTCCGACCTGCCCCCACCAGACCGGCGATACCGAGTACTTCGCCGCGCCGTAAGGATAGGCCTGCGGATTGCAATTTGCCAGCACCCTTGAGATTATCGATGTCGATAAGCGGCTCGCCAGGCGTGTGAACATTACGCGGATACAAATCGGTAACTTCCCGCCCGATCATTTGTGAAACGATATCATTGGCGCTAAGTGAATACACCGGTGCGGCAGCGACGCTTTTGCCGTCACGCAGGACCGTCACAACATCGGCGATTTGTTTGACCTCTTCGATAAAATGTGAAATGTAAATGATAGTATGCCCATTTTTTTTAAGCATGCCGATAAGTTCAAACAACCGCTCAACATCCGCCTTGGCCAGTGAACTGGTGGGTTCATCCAGTACAATAACCCTGGAACCGATGGCCAGTGCACGGGCGATTTCGACAAGCTGGCAGGCGCCGACCGATAAGCTGCCGATTTTGACATTGGGTTTGATTTCGGAGTGGTTGAAAAAGGCCAATGCCTCAACAGCCTGTTGACGTATTTTCTTTTTGTCCAGAAACCCAAACCGATTTGGTTCGACTCCCAGTACGATATTTTCCTCGACCGTTAAATGCGGTACCAGCGAAAGCTCCTGATAAATCATCGCTACGCCGGTATGTCTGGCCTCAAGCGGGTTATTGGGTCGATAAGGGACACCGTCCAAAACCATTTGTCCGCTGTCAGGTTGGATAGCCCCGGCAAGGATTTTCATCAGCGTGCTTTTGCCCGCTCCGTTTTCACCGACCAGGGCAAGCACCTGTGCGCTTTCCACGGCGATGCTGACATCTTCCAGTGCGCAGGTTGCCCCGAACGACTTGCTGATTCCCTTCATGACCAGACGCGGCGGCATTGTTACCTCTTCAGCCATGAGTCTATATTGGGCTTTATCAGTTCCTGAACTTCAGGCGTGTTCATATTTTCAGGCGTTACCACAGTCGAGCCGGTATCGATTGTTTTTTCGACCGGCTGACCCTTCAGATGGCTCACCAGAGTTTTAACGCCCAGATAGCCCATATTCATCGAGTTCTGTACGATCAAGGCGTCGATCTGATGATCCGACACTGCCGAAACCAGTTTTTCAGAGGTGTCAAACCCTACAAAACGCACCTTGCCGGCAAGTCCCCCATCCTGCAAAGCTCGCAGCATACCGAAGGTCGTCGATTCATTGCAGGCGAAAATTCCGTCGATGGTTAATTTGCCGTCGGACTGCTTAAACGAGGCCAGCAGGTTTTCACTGGCTTTGTAGGCGGTTTCAGTGGTTGCTCCGCCGTATTGGTTGGAACTGGCCACTTCAATTCCGTTAAATTCCTTGATGCCGTCCAGAAAACCCTGTTCTCGAGCCATAGTACTGGCCGAGCCTTCGGCATAGCGGAGCATGATGACTTTCCCCTGACCATTGAGCAATTGGCCCAGATGGCTGCCGGCTTTTTTACCTGCGGTATAATTATTGGTTGCCACAAAGCTGACAAAGTCATTGCTGTCCAGTGCCGAGTCGAAGATAACCACCGGAATCCCGCTGCGGACGGCATTGGCAACCGGGGTTTTCAGGGCCGTATTGTCCAGCGGGGCAAGGACTATACCGGCAACATTACGGTTGATCATATCCTCGACTAAATCGATTTGTGACAGGCGGTCGTCTTCGCGCAGCGGACCTTTCCAGAGAATCTCGATATCCAATTCATCAGCGGCTTTGACCGCACCGGCGTGAACCGATTTCCAGAATTCATGTGTGGTGCCTTTGGGGATGACCGCGATAATCGGTTTTTCCGGTTCTGTCTGGGCGGGCTGCTTTTTGCAGCCACAGAAAACTGAAATGAGCATTGCACAAACAACCAAGGCAATGATTTTTTTCATAATTAAACCCTTTCTGCTTTGAGACCACAAACCTTTTGCGTAAATACCAGTTTTCCGCAGGTAATGCAAGTATAAATTTTGCCGTAGGTTGTGTTCAGCAGATAGGGCTTAGTCGGTCTTGGCCAGCAGAACGACGTAATTTTTGCCGTAGTGCTTGGCGCACTTCGGACAGGCCGTATAGTAGGCGTAGATTTTCTGAGCCTGTTTGCCTTTGGACTTTACGAACTCGGCCATTTCTTTATACCACTTCGGCGCATCTTTATACGGTCCCTCGAACACTTTGCTGACGAACGTGCCGGAGATACGCGTCATCGCCGCATTGGGGATGTCTTTGGCCGTTTCGATATGCAGGACGGTCTTCCAGGCGGAAGTCTCATCGCACAAAAATAGCGGCGGCATGGGCGTTGCGGCCCCAGCGGCCATAATCTTCTCAAAGCA
>JBHJNC010000027.1:0-4694 GCA_048497675.1 Gimesia maris | reverse complement strand
GGTTTTAACCATCGCTGGCGTGTCCAGCGGCAATACGGCTGTTGTAGTTCATCTGCTGGATGATGTCAGCAAAGGTTTTGCTGTCGGAATAGACGACAGCGGCCAGAATTATTTCGCTTCCTGTGGAGCCGTTTTAAAGGGCAGTTTTGTTAGCGGCAATTATGTCTGCAAATTCAGTCTCAATGATGACCCCGCCTCGCTGGTGTGAGGTACATTTCCAAATCCATTTACGGTTCGTATGGCCGATTCTACATCGGTAAAGATGACTTCTTCCTTGTTGACGCTGCTGGACTATGCCGGCAATGGAAAGGGGTTTGGTCTCGGTCTGGACCCCGGCACAATAGGTTTTTCGTTTAAGTCGATGTCTCTTGTACTGACGATACGGACCTATCAGGGCCGTGCGAGCACCTCAAAGGTGACGTACAATTTGACGTTCAAAAGCGGGGTATAGAGGTTGATATCTGGCGGTTTCCTGCAAAGTTTTATCCAAAATACTGCGCCTGTAGGGACTCGAACCCCAAACCCTCAGTTCCGAAGACTGATGCTCTATCCAATTGAGCTACAGACGCAAATAAAAGCTGATGTTGTTTATCTGGTAGTGTAACTGCCGGAGGTGGGACTTGAACCCACACAATCTTGCGATTACGGGATTTTGAATCCCGCGCGTCTGCCATTCCGCCACTCCGGCTAAAAACAGACCGGTAAGATAGCTTTAAAATTCCTCTTGGTCAAGTCAAATCTCCGGAAAGAATCGCTTAACAAGGGTATTTTTTGAGATAAAGGATATTTTGGGTCTTGTACATTCAATTCTTCCGCACGGAGTGTAAAAATTCCAATCTTTTTCGCCAGATTAGCTTATTTTTCGGGTAAGGGTTGCAAATGCAGGGGGGGCTGTTATAATTCCTAATTCATTTAATAATGATTATTTTTGATACTTTTGAGGTGCAATTGCGTTTTTTAGTCTATCAAAATGGTGAATTGGCGAGGGATTTTGTCCCTTCGGCTGCATATATGTTTGGGATGGATATGGTACCGATGCGGTACGTTGACTCCATCTCATTCCAAGACGGAGTTATCGAATGCGTTCGAAAAGGGGACGATGCCGCCGGGCTGTCTTTGCTCTGGCCGGTTGAAGGGGTTGGGACGTTCTTGTTGCCTACAACCCGCCTGCCCGAACGCCAGGAGCCCTATATTCTCAATCTCGAACTGGCCCGAGCACGGCTGATGCAGGTGACCCTCAAGCGTGAGGACTGGGCTTTATTTGAGGAAACCGATAAATTGGCCGATCAGGCCCATGAGGCTCAAAATCTCTTTATCGCGTCCCTGCAGCATATTTCCAACCCTGCCAAAGCGTCGGTGCTGGCTGATCAGGCCTTGCAGAAAGCCATGCTTTTCTCGGAAAAGCTATCTTTGCGTTACGCTGAGCAATACCTGGCACTGCGTCTGAAAGGACGGGGCTTAGGCCGGCAAAGTTTAGGCTGTACCGTGGATTTAGCTCGCATTTCAGATGAAAAATATCGGCAGTGGCTGCTCGAAATGTTTTCCTTTGTTACTGTGCCGGCATGCTGGAAATCCATTGAGAAAGAGCCAAAGCGATATGATTTTTCAGCGATTGACGAGTGTATGGATCATCTGGCAGGCAAGCATTTGGCAATGAGCTGCGGGCCTTTGCTGCGTTTTGACCCGACGATGGTCCCTGATTGGATGCTGAAATCCAAGATGGAATTTGAAAAAATCCGTGAGCAGGCCTACGAATTTATCCATAAAATTGTAACACGATACAGCAAATATGTTCATTATTGGCCGGTAATTTCCGGAATGAACGCCTGGAATTGCTTTGGCTTTTCTTATGAGCAGATGATTGAAATGACTCGTACGGCATGTCTGGCAGCCAGGGCTGCAGACCCCAAAAGTCGTCGTATAATCGATATTATGCATCTCTGGGGCGAATATTATGCAACTGACAAGCAGACGATGCCGCCGCTGGTCTATGCGGATGTGGTCATTCAAAGCGGAATCAGTTTCGATGCCTTTGGCTTGCAGTTGGAATTAGGCTGGGATTTGCCCGGCCAGCACTTGCGGGATATGATGCAGATATCCTCGCGGCTGGATTGTTTCCTGCCGGTCAACAAACCCCTGCATATTACGGCGGCTGCCGCCCCGAGCTGCAAGGAGCAGGGCGGAGGGCAATTCAGGTCGGATTGGACGCAGCTTGAGCAGGCCGAATGGATCGAGCAGCTGTATAAAATCACGCTGGGCCGGCCTTATATCTCGTCGGTAACCTATTCACAATTTGCCGATGACGGCGACCGCTCGCTGCCCGGCGCGGGATTGCTGGATGACAGCCTTAATCCGCGAAAAGTCTATTCAACGATGGGTAAATTCCAAAAGGCGATACTTAAAACTCTTGGCTAACAGCCTTCCGGTACACCGGATAGAGTGTGTGCGTTTTTTTTAATAGATTGCGATGATACAATCCCACAAAGACACAGAAGTCCGGTCAAACTGTACCGAGCCGATTCTGTTGGATCGGATTGATGCGATTCGTTTCTTTCTTTCTTGCGGATTTGCCGGCGTTCTGTTCTTTTCGGTGTGGTTGTGTTTGGGCGGATTAGGGCTTACTAATCCGCGTCCCTTGGATACGATTAATCCCAACAGCGACCCGATTGCAAGCCTGGTGCGTTTGCCGGGGATTGGGATGTCACGGGCGATTGCGATTGTGGAATATCGGCAATCACACAGCCAAAATGGCCCGGCTTTTCAGACCCCTGATGATTTGGATGCAGTTCCAGGCATTGGCGAAAAATCAATAGAAAAGATGAGAAATTGGCTGTCGATCAGCAACAATGAACGGCTGCCGGAGAAAGAATAGTTATGGCAGATTGGGAAATTAAAAAAACGGTAGGGCGGTGTTCCGGCACAGACCGTGAACTGGCCATCGGCGAGGAGTATTTTGCCGCTCTCGTGCAGGCCGAACAGGGCCTGGAACGGCGGGATTATTGTACCGAGTACTGGGAAAGCAGTAAACCCGAAGTCTATTGTTACTGGAAAAGCCGCATCCCCAATCCCGAACAGAAAAAGAAGCTGTTTATTGACGATGCGATGCTGCTGGCATTCTTCGACCGTCTGGCAACGGAAACCGACCCGGAAAAGCTTAATTTCCGGTTTGTGCTGACGCTGATTCTGATGCGAAAACGCAAGCTTAAGTACGATTCAGCCCGAAACGAAGACGATAAGGAAATCTGGACGATGCGCGTGGTTGGCGAAGACCGTACCGAAGACGTTGTTAATCCGCATCTCAACGAAGACCAGATTCAGCAATTATCCGAGCAGATGGGGCAAATATTGCAGACGAGTATGGAATGAAAATTTTCAATTTTCAATTTTCAATTTTCAATTTGGCCGGTTTGGCTTGTTTTTTGTTTATTGGCTGTGCCGTTCCCCGCTATGAGGAACCCCAGCTTTGTCCAAACAAAGGTACAGCCGCTGAGGTTATTGCTGTGATGCGGGATAAGCAGGCGGCAGCTTTGTCGCTTGTTGGTACCGCCGATTGTATGCTGGAATTTCCAGGCTCCGATGGCAAATTGAAAAAAGAAAGTTTTGGAGGCAAGCTGTTCTTTGTTGACCCCGAAAGTCTTCTTATTGCCGGCGAGAAATTCGGGCCGATTCGTATCGGAGTCAATCCGGCTGAGTTTTGGATGTATTTGAAACCCGCCGTTGACACGGCTTGGTATGGGCTCCGGAAGGATACTTTAGAATGCGGCGAAAAAAGCGGCTTTAATCCCGCCTCAATGGTGTATCTGACTGAAGCGTTTGGTCGGATAGAACTGAATGCGGAGTGGAAGTTCACTGCTGATCCCGGCTACGATGTTCTCGAGACAGCGACTGATGGCGGCATTAAGCGGGTCTTCGTGAATTGCTGTACCAGTCGGATTGAGCGGATTGAGTATTGCGAATTATCGGGCAACCTGGTAACGCTGGCGGCCTCGGCGGATCTGGCGGATTATCAGGGCATTGACGGAGTTGGTGAAATTCCAACGACCATTCAGCTGCGGCATTTTCGGTTTGGGCAGAGCGATATGATGTTTCAGCTTAAATTATCGGGAGTCAAAAAATTTGTCCCAACCCCCATCCAGCAGGAAAAATTATTTGTCCGGCCGGAAGCGAAGGGTTACGAAAAAGTGTATCGTCTGAATGAACAGTGCGATTTTGTAAGAGAATAATCTGCTAAGGATGTATTATGGCACGTGAACCGCTGCATCGGCGTATTGGAAAAGGCGTATTGTTAATTGATGGGGCCATGGGTACTCAGCTCATTGAGCGCGGTATCGAACCCGGCGGCTGCAATGAAAAGCTCTGCATTGACCGGCCTGGGGTGGTTGCAGCGGTTCATCAGGCGTATCTGGATGCAGGCTGCAACGCGATATTAACCAATTCCTTCGGCGGCAATGCAATTTCGCTGGCCCGCCACGGATTAGCCGACCAAGTCCATTCGTTAAATGTTGCTGCCGCTCAGGTGGCCCGTAAAGCCGCAGGCGAAGACCGCTATGTTCTCGGCGATATCGGTTCAACCGGCGATTTTCTTGAGCCGCTCGGCTCGCTGAAGGAAGCGGACCTCCATGCAGCCTTTGCCGCGCAGGCCAAGGCTCTCGATGAAGGCGGCGTTGATGGATTTATCATCGAAACGATGACGG
>JBHJNC010000026.1:0-5871 GCA_048497675.1 Gimesia maris | reverse complement strand
TTTGCTTTGCAGCCATTCATCAAAAAGCCCATACGCCATAATTGCGGCCAGAATGAGCCACACTTTCATCCGGCGCCAGTTGACTTTTTCATAAGGGCTGATGGCCAGCCAGACAAAAAACACCAGTGCCATATATGCCAGGAGGTGCATCGTTTTATCCGACATTCCGCTTTGTTCGGCAATCTTCGGAACGGGGATGTGTGTCAGTACAAACAAGGCCGGCCAGTAGATACCCAGCGATAAAAGAATGTACTTGTGTCGTCGCAGTAGCTGCATGAATTTGATTTCTCTATGTGTTGATCATACGGTTATTTAGTGCTGCTGCCCATGAAAAAATTCATTGGGATCGACGGGTTTTGCCTCGATGGTTATCGATTCGGGCGCCGGCTGTGAGGCAAAGACATCTCACTGACGGCCGTATTGTGCAAGATAATATGCGGTATAGGATCGCATAAAAACCAGAATCGGCAGCATGACCACCGTGCCGATAAACGGGATTGCAAGAAAACAGCAGGCGATACAGCAGGTCCCGAGTATCCCAAGGATTACCAGAGTGCTTGCAGCTATGCTTAATACAATCATAAAAAGTAAAAACAGGATAAAGCTGCCGATGTTGTTCTTCAGGAGGGCCCCAAATTGTTTCCAGGCCTCAAAACACTTAACGCGATTCAGATACATTGTTGGAATGACAAAATAATCCGTGAACTTCACAATCACTAACATCGCGATAATGTAAATCAGTGTTACCACGAAAAGGACGATAATTATCCCGATTGAAGCGACAATCAGCTTCTCGGAACGTATCAGCGGAACGACGGCCGCAAACCAGCCGGCGGCCAGCGGGATAAAGCAGGCAAAGCTGATTAGTCCTAAAACGATTTTGAATACAAACAAGCTGTTTCCCTCAGCGGCATAGTCTTTCCACGGTATGATGACCTCGGCTTTGTTCTGGGCTACATTATAGAGGAACATGAACTTTCCCCGGCATCGCAGCCAGGAAAGCACCAGCCCGATAGTGAGCAAAATTACCAACACCCCTAACCCGACTGGGATAATCCAGATTAGGTTGGCGTGGATATAATTGACGATACCTTGAAAATCGATGTTGCCGTCGTGTCCCCCCGTATTACCTCCTCCCCAGTTGCCATTATAGCTGGAACCTCCTTCGCCCAAGGTTGCCAGCCAGGCGCAAAAACCAATCGTAAACCATTTGCTCAGGTCAAAAGGTGAAAAGAGGATGGTTTTAGTCCGCTCAATTGCTTTGCCGACCGGGTCGGTAACGCTGATGTTTTTGATTGTGTTTTCTTCGTACATTCTTCAACTCCTGATCAGTCGTTTACTGAAAATAATAATATAAGTTATGTATTCACATAAGGCAATCGCTAATATTCTGATTTAATGCGGGAATATCCACAACTTCTGTTTTATAGGATTCATCGGCATTTGCGGCCGGATAACCAAAAAAAGGTGTATAACGAATAGGAAAAATTCACTTTTAAAAAATGCCGGCCGCGTTTATCTTAGTTTGAAATAGAATAGAAAATTATATACAGTAAATAAAGATGGAAAAAATCGCATTTAAAGACCCGTGGCAAAATTTCTTTCAGGCCGCCTCATTCAGGCGGTTTGACGATTTCTTTGATCGCTTTGAGGGTGAGCAAATCAATAAGAATACCAAACGAAGCGTCCTGGTCCGCACATTTGAGGATACGCCAAAGCCGAGAACCTTTTTTATGAAGCGGTTTTTTGACCCGCATTATAAAGATATGGTATTTGCATTGTGGAACTGGGGAAGCTTATGCAGCCAGGGACAACTCGAGTGGAACTGTGCAAATTACCTGATGAATCACGGCATCAAGACGTACCAGCCGGTTTGTTATGGTCATATCAAGCGGTTTGGGCTTGAACGAAAATCTTTTTTGCTGACCGAAAAGCTAAACGGTGAGTGTTTGATGGATTTTGTCGCCCAGCGTTGGCGCTCGATGGACCAAATCAGCAAACTGAGCTGCTCAGGCAATTGGGGCAATTCTGTCAAAAAATCCATTCGCTGCAGGTCAGCTTGCCGGATTTGTACATCTATCACATTTTTATTGAGCCGAATCCGCAGGGTGGATATACATTCTCGGTCATTGACTTGCACCGGATGAGTATCCGCGTGCCGCGATGGAGGATGCTGTCGTGCCGGATTGAGAATCTGGCTCGTTTGGCCTTCACGATGCGTGAGGAGTATTTCACCCTGTCCCAGCGAACCCAGTTAATAAAAGACTCGCTAAGCGATTTATCACATGGTAAAATAGACCAAATAGTCACGAAGGTATTTCGACGCAGTGAACAAATAGGAAAGCGTCGCAAGCCGCCGAAGTATTGATTGGAGAAACTATGGAATCACGAAAACCGTTTAATGTGGAGTTGAACGATTTGCAGGAATACCAGCGTCTGATGCAGGCGCCGCAGACGATGGGTATGAAAGCCGGGCGGGTTTTCTTAGGCCCCGGCGACGAGTGTGGTCTGCACAGCACCGAAGCCCGGGAAGAACTGCTGGTTTTTCTTCAGGGCAAAGGGCAGGCCGTTTTCGGCAAAGATGGCAAAGACCGCATGCTTGTGGGCAAGGGTAAAGTTGCCTATATTCCGCCGCACACGGAACACAATATTGTCAATACCGGCTCTGAGCCGCTGGTGTATGTCTTTTGTGTCACGCCGGTAAAATAATCACATTCTCACAGAGTGAATATGCGTATTCTGGATTCGACACAATTAAATGAGGCGGTTCGGGGTGGAGCCGTCAGTATCGGCAACTTTGACGGTGTGCATCTGGGCCATCAGGACATCCTGGATCAGTCGCGCGCCGCGTGCGGTGATGGGCCGCTGTCGGTGATGACGTTTGAGCCGCACCCGGTGGCAATCCTGCATCCGGACCGGGCTCCAAACGTACTGAGTCCGTTGCCGATGAAAATCCGGCTGCTTGAGCAGGCAGGGGTAGACCAGCTCATTATTATCACCGACAGCCTGCGTCTGCTGAATTTGTCGCCAAAAGATTTTATTGACGATTTTTTAATCAAGACCTTGTCGCCCAAAACAGTTGTTGAAGGCCCGAACTTCAATTTCGGATATGGACGCAGCGGGACGATGGATACGCTGCGTCAGATGGGTCAGCAGCGTGGATTTGGCGTTATCGAGGTGCCATACCGGCAGATTCATCTGGATCAGGACCGCCGTTCGGTAACCTGTTCAAGTACCCTGATTCGCCGATTGCTCGAACAGGGCGAAGTCGATCACGCCGCGACTGCCTTGGGGCGGCCTTATCGGCTTGTCGGCAAAACCATTCCGGGCCGCGGCGTCGGACGGCAATTGGGTTTCCCGACCGCAAATATCCACCCGGAAAAACAAATCCTTCCCAGCGAAGGGGTCTATGCGGGCTATGTCGTTGTCGGCGACAGCCTCGAGAGCGTCTGTACCGGCGGCGTCCGTCGCCCGGCGGCGTTCAGCCTGGGCCGGGCCAAGACATTCTTGAGCGATTATCCCCTGTTAATCGAGGCGCATATTCTGGAGGAAAATGTCGAAAATCTGTATGGCAAATACCTGGCGATGGAGTTTATCAGCAAGGTTCGCGGCCAGCAGCGGTTTGACACCAAAGAGGCCTTAATTGACCAAATTCGTCTGGATTGCAGGAAAGTTCTGGAATTATTGAAACAACAAGGTTAGACTGGGTGTCTGTATTATATCAAAAATCAAAAAGGCGGATATCTCGTTTATATTTGATTTTTGATTTGTCATTTTGCTCTTTCATTCTTAATCTTTGATTTTGTTGCTTTTAAAACGGTATCGTCGTTATTGAAAAAACTTTTTGGAGGTTCTGTTATGGAAGGATTCGAAGCGTATCTAAAACCGGAGTATATTTGGGCGATGATCGGCGTTGTTCTGCTGATTATGGAGTTGTTTGTGCCGGGACTGGTGGTCTTCTTTTTTGGACTCGGCGCGCTGCTGGTGGCAGCAATCAGTATTTTTGCGGATATTTCTCTGAATGCCCAACTTCTGATTTTCCTGATTACGTCGGTTGCCTTTTTGCTGGCGTTAAGAAACAGGCTCAAAGGCGTCTTTTCCGGATTCAGCAAAAGCCGGCCCAGTATGTCTCAAAATCCGCCCGAATTTCTCGGCGAAAAAGTAACCGTTTTGCAGCCGATTACCCCCATTCAGCCCGGCATGGTTGAAATGCACGGCACCAACTGGAAAGCCCGTGCCGATGTAGCGATTCCCGCCGGAACGGTTGTCGAAATTATTGGAAATGAAAATTTAACGCTGGTGGTTAAACCCATCGCCTAATTGAAAAGGAGAAAAAAATGACATCATTACTGATTGCCGCCGTACCAACTACCATCAATCCTATAACCGTGCTGCTGATTGCCGTGATCGTTTTTGTCCTGATCGCGTTTATCAAGACGGTTCGAATTGTTCCCAACCGTGAAGCGCTCATTATTGAGCGTCTCGGCAAGTATGCCCGTACGCTCGAGGCTGGCTTTCACATCCTGATTCCCTTTATTGACCGGGTCGCGTATCGACAGACGCTGAAAGAGCAGGCTCTTGACGTTAGACCCCAGGTCTGCATTACGAGGGATAATATTGCCGTCGAAGTGGACGGCATCCTGTATCTGCAGGTGATCGATCCCAAGAAAGCATCGTATGGCATTGACAATTATATGTTTGCCTCCATCCAGATTGCCCAGACGACCATGCGTTCGGTGATGGGCAAGCTCGAACTGGATAGAACGTTTGAAGAACGCGAAACGATCAATGGCGCTATCGTTACGGCCGTGGATAAAGCGTCCGAGCCATGGGGCGTGAAAGTAACCCGGTATGAAGTCAAGAATATCTATCCGCCGCAGTCGATTAAAGATGCGATGGAAAAACAGATGCGTGCCGAGCGTGAAAAACGTGCCGTCATTGCCCAATCCGAAGGCGAACGGCAGGCGAAAATCAACAACGCTGACGGCGACCGTCAGCAGAAGATTTTCCAGTCGGAAGGCGAAAAGCAAAAACGCATCAATGAAGCCGAAGGCCGTGCGGCCGAAATCGAAAAGGTCGCCATGGCTACCGCCAAGGGTATCCGTGAAATCGCCAAAGCCATCAGCGAACAGGGCGGCGCCGATGCAGTGAAACTGCGCGTTGCTGAACAATATCTGGGCGAATTTGGCAAGCTGGCCCAGACCAACAATACGATGATTATCCCGACGAATTTGTCGGATATCGCCGGAATGATCAAAACCGCAACCGCGGTCTTTGCCCAGGGTAAGGGTATAGAGTAGGAAATCCGAACCTTAGAGACAGCGGGACGTTTTCAATGGCTCCGCTGTCTCTGTTTTTAGCGGATGTAAAATGGAAAAGACGGCTGGTCATTTAGCATATTCTGAACTGCAAAGAGCTGCCAATCGGTCAGGACAAAGCCGATGGCGACGAATCGGTACACGGTCCTTATCTCTGACAGGATTTATTGTTTCCAACACACTTCCCATTTTTGCCGTTTTTTATTTTGATTGGAGTGTATTTGATTTGGTAATCATCTATTGGATGGAAAGTCTGATACTTGGTTTTTATACGGTAATGAAAATGCTCTACGTTGACACTGCAAATGTTTACAGTGACATAGAAGTATTTAAGGCAATCCCGTTTTTCACCGCTGTTTATATTGGTCTGTGCTATGTAATTGGACTTGGAATTTTGAAAGTTTTTAACCAACTTCCTGCCCTGTCCGGCGATGAACCTTTTCCGCAGCTCATTTTTGCTAAACGCCTGCTGGAGTACTCGATTATTAATCGAAAGTGGATTTGGATACCGATTTTCATTAGCTATGGCGTATCATTTGTTTCGGATTATATG
>JBHJNC010000025.1:0-3780 GCA_048497675.1 Gimesia maris | reverse complement strand
ATGAAATTATCGGTATGATTAACCGGATTTTAGGTAAAGATATCAAGCCAGAATATAAACCTCTGCGGGCCGGAGATGTCAAGCATTCTCTGGCATCGATTGATTTAGCGAAAGAGGTCATCGGTTACAAGCCGGTTATGTCTTTTCAGGATGGGCTACAAAAGGCGATTTCCTGGTATAGAGAAAATTGGGCATAATTATCGCCCATAGCAAACACATTCTACGGGTTTGATGAGGAAGTTTGATGAGTTCTATCAGTCGCGACATCAGGACCAAACGTGCGATGATCATCTCATCCGAGCAGTTTCCCTTCCAGCCGCTTGTGTCTGTGTGCGGATTTGAACTGGTTTTCTCTAAAGACAGCCATGAGGCGATAGTAATGGCCGCCCAAGGCCAGCCGGATTACATTTTCATCCAGGTAAATAAAATGCCTGTCAATCCGGAATCATTTCTGACAGCCCTCCGAAAGGCCAGTCCTGGTGCAGCATTGGTATTGCTCTGTGCAATGGTAGAAGAACCCAGAGCGATGCGTCTGGTCCATGCTCAGCAGGAAGCTTATGCGAATGAATATGTCATTTTTCCTTCCGGCCTGGATGTCTGGATTCATGACCATTGTGGTTTACAGGCCGTTCAACATCCAATTACGAATTCTTCGCCGGCATCCTTAGAACATCTGGAAAAACTGGCGGTAGAAGATGACTTGACAGGTTTGAAAAATCGTCGTTATTTGAGGCAATTTCTCAAACAAATACTCCAATACGCAGAAAAAGAGAAGTTAAACGTAACGTTGCTGCTGTTTGATATCGACAATTTTAAGCTCTATAACGATCAATATGGTCACCCCGTCGGCGATGAAGTGCTGCGGCAGGTTGGTAAAATGATTAAAAGTTCCTGCCGAACTCACGATGTTGTCGCACGCGTTGGCGGCGATGAATTTGCGGTTGTTTTCTGGGACTTGCCATTGCCGATTCAGGAAGGCGGTACGGCGGAAGAGCGACGCAAATTGGTCAGCGAGCATCCGCGGGAGACGATTTTTATGGCCCAGCGATTTCGGCGTCAACTAAGTATGGCCAAATTGTCTGTACTCGGAGCGTCCGGCAAAGGACATCTGACAATAAGCGGCGGGCTTGCCTCGTTTCCGAAAGATGGCAAAGATGAGCAGGAACTGTTTCTATTGGCTGATCAGGCGATGCTGCATGCCAAACGTTCCGGCAAAAATAGAATCCATATTGTTGGTACTGAGGAATAAATCGCGATTGAGGCTAAAGGATGGAAGCGATAGGCACGATTTTGTCGCATAATTCCTGCAGTGTATAGCCGTGACTGAGATCAAATTCCAGAAAACATCCGTGATTATGTTCAGTAGCAATAATTAAGGTGTTGTCTCCAACAACCGTCCATCCCATTTCTTGAGGCTGGTGCCCCAGGACGAATAAGTCGACATCCAATCTGCTTGCAAGGTTTTTCAGTGATTCTTTGGATTGGTGACGTCCCCATGTAAATAAATAAACCGGATTTGGGCGCTGAATATCTTCTACGGTGTAGGGGCGATCAAAGATGCCGGTATCAAAATTTTCAGCAAACCCATCGGCAGGTAATGAGTGTGATACCCAAATGCGGTTTGCGCAGCGGACCGCTAATGGCTGCGTCATCAAATACGCTTTCATGGCATTTTCCACGTCATCGAATTTAGCCATATAGTGCCGTCGCATCGCTGTTTTAAAAGCGAGATTCATTTCTTTGCCGGCTTTCAAAACGCTTGTATTGCAAATCGCGGCGGTATCATGATTGCCCAAAATCAGATGAATCTGGTTGGGATATTTTAATTTGATTTTCAATGCCTCTAACAGCAGCCGGTATGAAAGACATCCGCCGTAATCATCCTCTGGGCCGCCGTGAATAATTTCCTGAAGGATGAGATGGGTATCTGGATTATTGTCAAGGTCTGCACGCCGCATTAATCTTTCAAAGTTCCGTTGATGGCCATGCAAATCCCCGGCAATAATCACTCTTCCCCGTTCGGGCAGATGTACGATATTACCCTTGCGAAGTGGACACTGAAGATTGAGTTCTCCGACTTGATTGAACAGCTCAATTGCCTGTTGTGGCATTTATAGATAACCTCGATTGAAAGATTTCACGAATTAATGTATCCAGGCGGGTAATTATTTCTGTCATATTTTCCGGCCTGTTGGCGGGTTTATCTTGAACACACTGAACGACCATCTCGGATAAACCGCGGGGTATTTTGTTATATATCTCATGAGGAGCTTTCAGAATTGGAGGCTCAGAAACGCTCAAGCCAAAATCATTTGTCCGCTGGATCAGTGTAGGAACATGCCGGCCGGTCAGAGCCCAATACATAGTTGCTCCGAGATTAAAGATGTCCGTCCGATGGCTTAAATGTTCCCGACGTACCTGCTCCGGAGCTATATATTCGGGTGTTCCCTGGATGCGTTTTTTGATTTGTCCGATCCGGCAGCTTTGTCCAAAGTCGATAATCTTGATCTTTCCTGCCTTGTTAAACAGGATATTATTGGGTTTGATATCACAATGCACAAATCCTTTTTGATGCATCGCGTTTAATCCCGTAGCGACCATGCGGAATACGAGCAGAACATCGCCAAGGCTAAGCCGTTCCTGTTCTTCAAGAGATTGTCCGTCGAACAGTTCCATAGTTAATATAAGTTCCTGAATCCGCACAAACCTGCGTTTACGGATCATTTTATAGCATTTCCGCAGATAAGGGTGTTCAAGTTGATGTGCAACCTGATATTCCGCTTCCATTTGTTCAAAAATGCGCAAATCTTCAGGGCTCTCAAAGACAGCCCTTTTGAGAGCGATCGTTTGCTTGGTACTTACGTCAATCGCCTGGTAAATAGTGCTTCTTGCACCGCAGCCAATGCGTTTGACGATTGTAAATCCATCTATGTCTATTGGCGTTTGAGCCATTTCTGTTGCTCCACCGAGTTCTTTTGCCCAATAATACACCGATTATACGGTTTTTATGAGTCTTCCTTAAAACGATAATCCTACTTTGTTTTTTCTTTTTTGTCCAGAGGCCTTTTTCCTTTTTATGCTAATTTCCGGACGGAAATTTCTTGACAAAAGACAATTTTTTTAGAAAATATACAATCTTGACACTGTTATAGTGATTAAGGTATTATCTGACAGGTAAAATACAGATACTTCTACCTTCCCCGATAGCTCAATAGGTAGAGCGAGCGGCTGTTAACCGCTAGGTCGTAGGTTCGAGCCCTACTCGGGGAGATAGCCACCAGTAGAAAATACTGGCGGCTTTTTTTATGCGCTTATTGGCGGGCTTCAGAAGCCCGCCTAACTCTTGATACAACCGCTTGTTATAAAATAACTTAAGTCAAAAGTATCGAAATATTTTCAAAATAACGCCACCCCCGATACTCTCGACCTGTTAACCCCGCCCGCTCTCGCCCGCAAACTCTCGAACTCTCTGAAAATTCGCGCTCTCTGGTTAACACCCCTGCACCGATAGGGAGGGTCGACAAATTTGGTAGTTTTACGACTTTTGACTTGGTTTTGGCAGGCAAGATTGGTAATATAGGCAAAGGTGTGCCTAAGCCAATGGAGGTACGGTCACGGAAAGAAAACTAACTTTGGAGAGGAAAGAGCAATGAGATACGCAATTTGTTTGGCAGCAGTGTGTTTGATGGCGGCAGTGAATGTTGCATCGGCCGATACCTTCGGCAGCGGGGACAATCAGTTTACCATTGATTTTGTGCCGATTTCGGGCAGCACAAACCC
>JBHJNC010000024.1:0-25173 GCA_048497675.1 Gimesia maris | reverse complement strand
AGTGCTTCTTGTATATAGTTTCTTGATCTTCATAATTAGTGATTGTACGAGAAATCGCTTCATCAGGAATCCAAACTCCATTTACTTCGCGGAAATTCACACTATCAAGAAAGAAAAACACATCTTTTATTTTCCCTGCCTGCTGCATTTTACTGAACGTCATTCCTTCTGGTATAGGAACTTCGTAATTCAGAGGAGCACCAAAATACTTATCATTATTACTTTTATGCACCTCTGCCTTGGCAATGTTGTAGCCATGTTCGGGAGTTATCCAAACGGCATATTTTCCATTGTCCGTGATCGCATCAATTACATAGCATTCTACTCCATTCACATTTTCCATTTGAGAACGAACATCAATCTTGGAGGCATTCTTCAAAATCACGTCGATAGACTGTAAGTCACCCCAAAAAAAGCCATCTAAACAAGCTCCGCCATAAGCTACGACTGTATCATTGATTCGGCGTTCTTCTGGATCCGATTTAGAAAGCATAACTAATGTCGGAAAAGAACCGCAGCTAACTTGGCTCCGTGTTTGACCATCCCAAATTACCACATCGGTTTTCGATTCTTCACTTGAAATAACTGACCCTTTTTCATTTATCTTAACATCATGCTGTTTCTTTACAGTTAATTCACGAAGTTGTTGATTTTGTATAGATTCATATTCAAAGCGATCAAGCAGTGTCTTGTCTGGATTAAGCGAGTTTGTATATTCAACAAATTCTTCACTTTTAATCTGGTGTTTTTCGATGACCTTCGTGTTTGCAGAATAATAACGCAAAAGTTCCGAGGGGCTTATTAGTTCTGCCTTTGTAAAACCAACGATAAATACAATGATTAAAATGAAACTCCCAAAAACATACTTTTTCATCTTGACTTCCCTTCTGTGTTCATTTCAAAAAAACGAACAACCAAGCCTGCCATCTAATGGAAGATGTAGCACCTTGTTGATCATAATTTATAATGGTGGCCTTAGATGAGCACCACCATTACTTTCGTATTTTAAGTTCGCCTTATTAATCACTCGTACAGCCCAAGCAAAATCGTACACTGCATCTCGGGTATGGTCCATCACAGGAGGACCCTGCTGTTCCACCCCATTTACAAGATCCCCGTCCCATATAGCCGTCAGTCATCATGCATCCTATCCCAATGCCGGGACCAGAACAACCAAGCGGGCAAAAGGAGTTAACGCACCCGACACACTTAAAACATCCTCCAACCTCGCTACTGGTGGGTAGTTCCGTGGGAGTTATGGCACTCCACGCCGTCGCCAGCCCCAATAGCAGAGCCAAAACAAAACTTACCTTTGAAAAGCTTGCATTTTTCATCTCCTTTACTATTTTGAATTTACTCAAACAATTCGAAATACACAATAAAAATATCTTTTCTACGAAATCATAAGCACCACCTCCTTTATAAAAGACACAGGTTGTCGTAAAGTGTTTCATCTTTTTTTGACCTATTTTCGGTTACACAGGATATAGCGGAGCCGAGGGTGGGTTTGTTGAATCACTTTTTCAAAAAAATTAGCCAACAGATCAATTTCCTCAAAAATGCTTCCAATCCAACGGCCTCACTGACTATTGTAAGAACTCCTCGTTTTCGAATAAAAAATCTTGGCATTTTTTGAAAAAATTTTCTTAAAATGTCACATCTCGTTATTTAAGAATAAGTTACATTAAGAAGTATTTTTTTAGGGCGGGGATGTTTCTGGTTAAACTGTACTGGTTATAGAGCTATACTGATATCAGGGGGGCAGTTGACATAATGTGTGTCCAGGCCTATCACATAACATTAAAATTATTGTGAGGGCGGGCAGTCGACAGAGCCGCTGACGCTGACCGATGAACAGGGCAGAACATTTCGCATAGAATTCCGCTGCGGGGAATGTGGGATGGTGATATTTTCATAACGGCTTTTGAGAGATGGATTTAGAGTTGGCAGAGGGGGTGAAAGAAAAAACACCGACGCATTATTTTTTTTGTTGTAGGGAAATTCCTGAAGCGATTTAATTAAGCTATTATTTTTTAGAGACTTAAAAAATCTCGTGCGTAACGATATTGCTCGGTAAAAATACCTAAGAGATCTTTTTTGTAGATATTTTTTTTGACTTCATCCCATAAAGTGAATAATAAACAATAATATATCTTGTGTTCAATCGCCCTCGGGGTGCAAACAACACAAGAAGTCGAGGGTGCACATCATTGATTTAGGAGAGCCGCATGGGAAAAGGTACCGTTAAGTGGTTTAATGAGAAAAAAGGTTTTGGTTTTATCACGCCCGATGGGGGCGGCGAAGATGTTTTTGTTCACTTTACTAATATTATTTCTACAGAAGGGTTTCGCACCCTCAACGATGGGCAAAAAGTAGAATTCGAGGCGGCAGACGGGAGAAAAGGCAAAGAAGCAATCAAGGTCAGGCCGATTTAAGCGGTTTTTCAAGGACTTTATCACCTCCGGTGCGGGTTTTAGCCTGATTGTGCCAGAAACAAGGGTTTTTTTGCGATATTTTGCTTTTCCACGCAAAAAGCGTGATTTTGTTTGCAATCTGTCTTCGTATTGGGTAAAAAACTAACCATAGCTCTTTAACAAATTGAGATGAGGCTTTTCGGTTTGGCCCACTGGGGTCAAATAAACAAATGGGAACACGGTGAAAATCCGTGGCGGTCGCGCCGCTGTGTGCATCCGATATCGAGTCCGGTGTTTTGGACGGCGATAAATCCAAAAGGCAATCGTTCCACTGTCCGCAAGGACGGGAAGGGGTCTTAAGGTAGGATGTAAGTCAGAAAACCTGCCGAAGTGCCGAATTTTGCGTGTGTTGTTCTCGCGATATGGAACAGGGCGCATCTGCTTTTTTGGCAAATCCCGGGATTTGTCACGAGGCGGTTGTGATTATCAAATGATAAAGCCGTTGCTTCCTTCGTGAGGCAACGGCTTTTTTTGTTTTCACAATCGCTGTGGTCTTCGCGTTAAAGGCCCTGCAGAAAGGAAGGTGTTCTCAGGTAAATTCTTTGTTGAAGTGTAATTCGTTTGCTATTTCCAAAAGTGTGTCGCGGCGGGGCAGATCTGCCACCCGCCGCGGCATCTTAAAAAGCTCAGGCAGAAAGAACAAAACCAAAAGATTGCCGCCTGCGGGCGGATCGAAAGATGATTGAGGAACGTATGAAAAATAGTGTAGTAATTGCAGCAGTGATGATTCTTTGCGGTGTGAGTTTCGGCGGGTTGACCTATTCGGGGGCTACGGAGTATTCGGTCGGCAGCGGCAGCAATACGGCGTATGTGGCGGTGGATTTTGATTACGGCACTTCGTTTGTGTTTGCATATAAATGGAATGGAGTCGCTACCGGTTACGATGCGATAGCGGCGATTGCGGATGCCGGGGCGCTGGATATAACTATCAAGACATTTAGCTTTGGACCGATGGTTACCGACCTGGTTTATCCGGGCGGAGTCAAGATTAGCTATACTGATCCTTATGCGGGCTGGGCTTATTTTAACAGTGCCAACGGTGAAAGCTGGAGCAGCTCAGGGGTGGGCGCTGCCGGCAGGTCGCTGTCCAATGGCGTCTGGGACAGCTGGGTCTGGACGGATTGGGCACCAGATTACTCCGCATCGCGTCAGCCGGGCAGCAATCCGATTCCGGAACCGGCGACTATGGCAATGCTGGGACTGGGAATTATTTTCGCGACTCGAAAAAAATAAAGCAATTTGCATGTATGGGTGAGTCTGGACGGCTTACCCATACATTTTAGGAAAATGAAACGAATGAAGCAGGTTGTCTTGATCTTGATGAATTGTCTTGCCGCTGCTGTGCCAGCGTCGGAATTTGCTTCGACGGTTATTTATTCATCCGGTACATTTGGGGGATACCCGTATAATGACCCATCCGCCGTTCTGGGAGAGCCTGCGGCTTATGTGCGAGATGGCTCTAATACGATGACTTGTTCGCTGGTCTATGGTGCGTGGAGTATCACTCCGGCTCCTGACTTGAAACCATTGATAACAACTATTGGCGTGAACGGAGTTATCATTGTTGGGTTCGACCACCCTGTTCTGGATGACCCGGCAAACCCCTATGGAATTGACTTGATTGTGTTCGGCAATGCTTTCTTTGCCCACAATTCACAGGGGTATTTAGGCCCGACTACGGATATGGACACCGTGGTGCTGTCAGATTCCGGCGGGGTGTCTGATGAGCCAGTGAAAGTCGAGGTTGCTGCGGTTCTAAATCCCGGCAATCTCAACGATCCGAATTTCTGGTTTCCTTTTGCATATCTGCCTGCAGACGGAATGTATCCTACCAATCGATTTGTGTGGGACAGCGTCAATAAACAGTGGGGTCAGTCACTCAATCCGCTCAAGCCGGTCAATCCAATGTTGAAAAGTTCGGATTTTGCAAATCTGTCATTTCCGCAGGCGGTGGCACTCTATGACGGCTCGGCGGGCGGAACCGGATACGACTTGCAGTGGCTTCGGCCTGAAGACTATCAGCGGCTGCCGATTGACCCTCAGACCGGTAAGCGGTGGATTCAATATGTCCGGTTCACCTCAGCATTTGAAGGTGAAATCGATGCGGTGTCGGATGTTGCACCAACGAGTGTTCCGGCATTCCCTCGGGGCGACTTGAATTATGATTATCGTGTGAATTTACAGGATTTGATTATTTTGTCTCAAAATTGGCTGACGTGTACCTGGAATTGTCAATAAGAATGAATCAAAAAGCGTTCACATTAATAGAGTTATTGGTGGTTATTGCGATTATCGCGATGCTGATGACGGTGCTGATTCCTTCGCTGGCCCGAGCCAAAGAGCAAGGGCGCGAGGTTTATTGCCAAAACAATCTGCGGCAGATGCATATTGCGGCAACGGTCTATGCCGAAAACCATCGGGGTTATTATCCGATATCACAGTACACGGTTTCCATCGCGACAGATACGACGCAGTATTGCTGGGATTTTACTACGCACCAGTTTAGCAGCGGTATAACAAAAACTTCGCCGGGGATTTTGTGGCAGGGGGATACAATCGACAAGATTCAGCAATGCCCATCTTTTAGAGGCAATTCCAACACGATGGCCGATCCTTATACGGGTTATAACTATAACACTAGCTTTGTTGGTCATGGACAGAATGAGTCGATTCCACAGTCGTCGCGCGCCCAGGATGTGAGGCGACCGAGCGGCTGCGTTTTATTTGGTGATGGGGAGACGACCTTTGGCGCTAATAAGTACATGCGAAGTCCTCTCCGAAGCGATTCTGATGGTTTTATTGCGAGGTGGAGCGGGACACAGGGCTATCGACATTCTCTGAGTACTAATCTGGTATGGTGTGATGGGAGTGCTGCATCCAAAGATCAAGTCTTTACGGGTGATAATACCGGAAAAACTCGAGAGAAACTTGAATCTTATAATCGGAAAAATCCGCGTAGTCCGATTGGTTTTCTTTCCGCAGACAACAGCGCTTACGATTTGCGTTAAAATCGTCTCACATTTTTCTTTTCAATTCTTGACTTTTTTTCTACAATTCAGCCGTGATTACAAAGCGGCTACAGTTGGATATCCATAAACTCCTTCACCCCTTGCGCCGATTTTGGCGGACGACGTGTCAGGGGCTGTGGCCTGCGGTCTGCCGGGTTTGTTCTTGTGCGATTTCCGAAGACCACGGCGGGCTGTGTGAGACGTGCTGGCAGGCGCTTTCCGGGGCCGTAGGAGGCGACTACTGCCGCCGGTGCGGCCGGCAGGTCAGCCGTTACGGCATCATTTCCGGGCGGTGCGGGGGCTGTATGGATGAGGACCTTCCTTATGACGGGTTGTGCCGGGTTGGACTCTACGATGGGGTGTTGAAACGCCTGATTCTGGACCTGAAGTTTCATGATAAGACTGAGCATATCGACTATCTTGCCCCGCTATTTCGTCAGGCGTTCGAGGCGGCGGGATTTGACCATAAAGTGGATATTATCGTTCCGGTTCCGCTGCACTGGCGGCGCCGGCTGCAGAGGGGGTTTAATCAATCATTTCTGCTGGCCCGTGAATTGACCTGCGGCCGGGCCTCGGTGTGTACCGATCTGATTCGGCACCGCTATACCTGCCATCAATGGCAGCTGGAAAATGATTCCCAGCGTAAAAAAAATGTGCGGGGGGCGTTTACGGTTCGCAGGGGGCACCCGTTTGAAGATAAAGCGATATGTCTGGTCGACGATATCACGACCAGCGGGGCAACCCTGAAAGAATGCGCCGAAACCCTGCGTGAGGCCGGGGCTAAGGCGGTTTTTACGGCGGTTGTCGCGGTGGCCGAAAAGATGAAATAGACGCCAGCGTTTTTTTTGGCTCTATATTTGGATATAGAATGATTAGAATAAACTGTAAATTATTTTGTAGATTTGACGATATTATTTTAAACGAGTATAATTGATAGTTGTAGAATCGCTGATCTGCTCGGCAGAATGGGTGGAACCGAAGTATTTTGCTCGGATGAGCATTATCCATATAAGGTTTTTGTAACTATTTGTTAATTGTGATGTAACGATTGAAGACAGGTTTTACGAAAGGAGGTCGATTATGGCCTTGCTACAGTATCTGGATTCAAAAAAAGTTCGTTATGAATTGACAAAGCACCGACCCGCATTCACCGCTCAGCAAATCGCCGCCGAAGAGCATGTGCCGGGGATGCAAGTTGCCAAGCCGGTGCTGATTAAAGCTGATGACAAGTATTATTTATGCGTCCTGCCGGCGTGTTATAAGATTGTGTTTTCAGCTTTGTCGCAGTATCTTCGAGCCGATGATATCCGATTGGCCGATGAACGGGAGATGGCCGAAGTTTTTGGCGGCTGCCAGCTTGGGGCTGAGGCCCCATTTGGTCAACTGTACGGGATCGAAACGCTGATGGATGAAGTCCTGGAAAAAGATGTGTATATTACCTTCCAGGCCGAAAGTCATGAGCAGGCGGTTCGTATACGGATGGCCGATTACAAGAAGCTGGTGTGTCCGAGGATACTGAGCTTCAGTTATCACGAACGGTCGTAACTTGATGAAATGACAACCGGAAGTATTTTTCTCAGGAGTACCGAATGGTCAACAGAGGTATTGTATGCATTTTTTGTATCGTAATATTATCAACGAGTGTTTTGGCCGCAGCTAAGCAGGGCACAGAAGAGCTTATTGCACCGACCGTCGCAGAAGCTTTTGGGAAAATGGGGATGGAATTGTTGACCTCCAATCCTGACCGGGTGGATGACGCGATGGTGTTTCTGCAGGCCGGCATATTGCTGGATCAGCAGTCGGGCGCCGGGTACGAGCAATATCTTCGCGGCGCCGGATACACCTGCCAGGGGCGTCAGGACTATCGCGACCCGATTTTGCAGACCCTGAGCAAGTATGTGGACTACAAATCGGATCTGGAAGTTGCGTCCCGGTCGCTGGCTTGTGTTATCGATCAGACGGATTCCCGTCAGGAGCGTGAATCCATATTAGGGCGGCTTGAGTCATTATTTGCCGGCGCCAATCCGGTATTCGCTTCTGATATTGCTGCGCAGGTGGGTTTGTATGCCGTGGAAAAAACGGATTATCCCGGTGCGGTTAAGCAATTCGAATCTGCGCTGCAGATGAATCCGTATAATCTGGTTGCCCTGGGGCAATTGATGCAGCTGCTCGATCCGCAGACAAAAAATGCGGAATTTATAGCGAAAATAAACTGGCTGCGGCTTAAAACTGCGGTCAATCCTGCGGACCTGCAGGCGGTTGTTGAATTGGGACAAGCTGCATATCGGGCCGGGCTTTATGAGATTGCCGCGGACGCATTCGAATATGCTTCAGAGTTATTCAAATCGCTTCGGCCGGGAGCTGTGCTTCATGATGATATCGCGGTGGGTCTTGCACAAAGCTGTTATTTTGTCAATCCGCGTATTGCACAAAGTCAGGTCGTCGCCGATCAGGTACGAAAGGCCGGCGGGGTTAACTTGAAACTGGAAGCCATCGCGGCGCTGGCGGCCCAAAAAGATGGCAAGGCGGAACTGAAAAGCAAAATATTGGCGGATGCGATTGCCGCCGCTGAAAAGCAAATTGAACTGAATCAGCCGACGGTTACGGCTTATGATTTAGGATGGTTTTACTCTTTTGCAGCCGAGTCGCCTGAAGATGCCCTGGCCTGGTGCAATAAGGCCTACAAGCAGGCTCCGGATGATGTTGCAAGCAAGGCCTTGATGGCGTATGTATTCCTGCTCAATCAGCAGGACCAGATGGCGGAAGAGTATGCCTCGCCTCTGGCTGATAAGGACCCGATAGCGATGCTGACAATGGCCAAGCTGAATATCGGGAAAGACCAGAAGCAAAAGGCCGCCGAACTGCTCAATCAGGCCAAAATGCTTTATGCTCCGCTTCCGGTTGCACTGAAAATTGACGAACTTCGAAAACAGATAGGGCTTGAAGGGATTTCGGAGATATCGCCGGAAGTGATACGAGAAGGCCTGGTCAGCAGATGGGGAGATAAAATTATTCCCGACTATACGGCTCTGAATAAGCTGTTTACGGTCAAGTTGAAATTCGAAGGCGAAGAGTTTTTCTATGGCAGCCCTCTCAATGCAACCCTGGTGGTGGAAAACACCAGCAAGCAGACGCTGGTGATTGGTCCTCAGGGATTGGTTAGCGGGCGGTACCGCATCGATGCCGAGGTTCGCGGCGATATTGCGGTCAAGATTCCGATGCTGGTTGAAAGAACATTCCGGCCCGGCAAGGCGGTGATGCCTGGTGAATCCATTGCGGCGAGGATTAACCTGAATACCGGGGCCCTGTCGAAGCTGCTGTTTATGTATCCCCAGGCCGATCTGACGATTGACTTTAAGCTTTATGTGGACCCGGTTATGGATGTTGATGGGACGCCCAAAAACGCGATACAGGATTTAGGGGTTATCCAGTCAGTCATTCGGCGCAAGAAAGTTGAACTGACACGGGAATTCCTGGTCCAGCGTCTGGACGCGTTGTCCAAGGGGCAGGAAGGCCAAAAGATTCGCGCCTCAGAGTTGTTTTGCGGGCTGTATGCGGAACGGATGGCCTCCAAGTCAAATTTGGTTCCCTATAAACATATCGCAGTCGATGAGCCCTTGCTGATTGATTCGGTAAGGCGGGGAATTTTGGATAATAACTGGAAGGTTCAAGTGCATACACTTTTGCTGCTGGCACAGAATTCCGTATATTTGGACTATACAATAACGGAATCTATTTCATCGGTGTTAGATCATGAAAAATGGCCTGAGCGGCTGATTGCAATGTGGCTCCTTGGTCAGGGACAGAAGGCGTCTTTCCAGCCGGTTTTGGACTGGAAAGCGGAAAACGACGTATTTTGGCTCAATCGCCAGATGGCTTTGGCGATGGGTGCTAAAGCAAGTGCAGCAAAGCCTTTAGAGTCTGTTTCGGATCCAAATCAATAGGCGTTAAGGGGGGTAACGCCGGGCCATCCAAAAAAAACATCAAAAATTAAAAAATTTTGTTGAGTCTGGCCCGTTTTTTTTGTAAGATTCCTCGCCTTATACTTAAGAAATTAACATGATATGGAAAGGGATATAAGATGCCGGCAAAAGTAGAGAATGAAACCTGTACCGGTTGTGAGTCTTGTTTGGAATGCTGTCCAAGTGAAGCGATTTCAATGAAAAGCGGCAAGGCTTGCGTAGATACCGATAAGTGCGTCGATTGCGGCGTTTGTGTTGATGAATGCCCGGTCGAAGCGATCAGCATGGAATAATCAGCGTCTGGGATGTAAGTCCCATCTGCGTTGACCGATAAGGTCAATGCCCCCATCGTCCAGAGGCCTAGGACACCGGGTTTTCATCCCGGCGACAGGGGTTCGAATCCCCTTGGGGGTAATTCAAAGCGGCGTGTATATCACGTCGCTTTTTTATTGCGCGGGTTGCGGAGGTTGGAGCTGTTCAAGAATGGACTGGCTGGTCGGCAGGGCAGTCGAACAATCGATCCACAGGCCCGCCCGTCGGGATCGGTATAAAAACAAACACACCGTCGGCAGATAATCGATATCGCTGGTGCGCTCTAATCCCGCTGTGGAGTTAAGCCCCTCGATCACAGCCTCGATAGTAGTAAGATCAAATGGGATTTCTCGAAAGCCTAAGGCTGTAAGAATAAACGCGGCCCATTTTGGGTTTTTCTTGCTCGATTTGAGTGCATCGATATGCAGCACGCAAAACCGGGACATCGGGTGGATGTGCAGGAACTCCGGTTTTTTCAGCTTGCCGAGAAGGTCTATCTGGTCCCGAATCCGGCGGGCTTTTTCGAACTCCAGTTTGATTGATGCCTGCCGCATCGTGTCCTGTTTTCGGTCAAGCACGCCTTGTGTTTCCCCGGATGCGGCGGACGCGGCATCATTGATATTTTGCTGATAGGATTCGGCCTGTGCTGCATCCAGGCAGGGCCCGGTACAGGTTTTCATCTGGTAATAAGGGCAGCTTTCGAAGCGGCCGGAACTAAGGCATTCCGGATTGCGGCACAGCTCAAAGGCCGTATTAAGAATGTCGGCGAATTCACTGGCGTTTCTGCGGCTGATAAATGGCCCCCAGCATTCGCCATTCAAATCAGACTTTTCCGAAACGGTAAAATACGACAGCTGCCGCCGTTTTTCGATTCGCACAAAGCACGGCTTCGGCAGGCTGATAAGCGCGTCGCAGGTGTCGGCAAATAAACTCCGGCAGCGTTGATTGTAGGCCAGCTGGCACGCGAATTCCGTGTCGATAGAGGAGTAGTAAATCCGGGTGCAGACCGCCGCGATATCGGCCCTGCGCGTCGGGGCTTCCGATTGCGTTAAGAGTCGGGCTCGGGCACTACGCCGCAGGTCGGCGCACATCAGCAATTGAATCGGCTGGTTATTGGCATCTGCAAAAAGAATAAGACCCCTGCGGGCTGGTATTTCCGCAAGGGTCTTTGGTATGTCGGTTTCTGGGCCGCAATCAACAGAGAAATCAAACGACTCCTCCACGTGCGGAATCATCAGACATTCATCCCGCTGATGACGGTTTCAAAGGCCAGCTTGTCGTTGACAATCCCCTGCACTTTGGCCGAGAACTGCCGCGAGCGGACTTTGTGGATGTGGCCGAGCATATACAGCCGATTGCCCGGCACGACGGTTTCGCGAAATTTGGTTTCGTCGATGCCGGCAAAGCCGATGAATCCTGTCAGCCCGTAAATCCGCCGCATAAAGAAGCTGCAAAGCTGGGCGGCCGCCTCAATCATAATCACACCCGGCATAATCGGCCGGCCGGGAATATGGCCCCGAATCCAGAATTCCTTATCGGTGGCATCTTTGTAGCCTAAGCACATCATCTTGCTCAAGTCGTGCCAGATGATACCGTCGAGCTGCTGCATTTCATACGATTGCGGGTTGACCTTTTCGATTTCGCTGCGGTCAAATTCCACACGCGTTAAATCCATTTGTTTGTAGTCAAACAATAGGGCTGGGGGCATACTTTATTTCTTTCTAAACAAAATAATGCCGCCGTATTGAATCAAATTCCCTGCGGCGGCATTGGATGGTTGACAACTTAATCGACGGTGCGGATTTCCAGGACCTTGTTGCGGACCGCCTGAGCGGCCTGCTTGATTACCTGCATCTGCTTGCGGACGCGGGTGCCTGCGGCTTTGTTGCCGCCTTCGGCCTTATTGATGTCGCTTTCGATTTCAGCTACCAGCGTTTTGAGCTGTTCATATTCCTGCATAATTATAACCTCCAAAGAAGATTAATATTGTCTTGTTAATAAGTACTTGTCAAAGTCTAACACCCCCGCTGGGGTTTGTCAAACCCTGTTTTTGATAAAAAAAGGGGTTATTGGGGAAAAATTTGAGATTCACTCGAATTCCTTGGCCCTTGCTCCCCGGCAGGGCACGTCCTTGCAAGCGCGCAACCTTGCGGCGGGTCATTCGGCCACTTCGCTGACGAAGATTTCTTGTGTAAATCCAGCATCACCTCCCCAGGTGAAACCATTTTGTCGTGAAGCTCTGCGGTTTATTTTTTCTTTCGAGGCATCTTTTTCTGCCGCGTTGGCAGCAGTTTTATTGTTTGATCAAAATCGCTTGCTTGTTTATCGGCCCAATCGATTCGTTTTTGATTAAACTTGTCATATTCACTTTCGGCCAGTTCCAGGGCCATTTCATGCGAAATCGCTCCGGCATGATCCAGTATATCGCGATCATTCAACGACAGGAAACCATGCAGTTTTTCTATCCAGTCTTTCATATACATTCCTATCTTTCGCCTTGCCTGACCCTCCGCGAAAATCAGATACTGCTCGACCAGATTATTCAAAGCCGAAAGCTCTTCTTGATTCAGGTAATTTTTCGCAATCGCCACATCGGTTTTGCGTACCTTCTCGCCTCGCCAGTTGGTCAAGCCCATATTGGGCTTGCTCGCATCCGCTCGTTTATGAATGATCTCCGCAGCGGTCATGCCGGTAATCGCCCAATGCAGCTTATTCTGAACAGTCTTGAAAAATGTCAAGCTGATTTCGGCAGTCGGATCATAATCGACACTGGTAGCGTAAACGTCTGTGATTTTCTGATAGAATCGCCGCTCTGATGTCCGAATGTCCTGTATCCGCCGCAGCAATTCATCAAAGTAATCAAACGGATGGTCTGGATTTTTGAGCCGTTCGTCGTCTAAGGTAAATCCCTTGACGATATATTCCCTTAGTCGTTGTGTCGCCCATTGGCGAAAATGAGTGGCAATATGGGATTTAATCCGATACCCCACCGAGATAATCATATCCAGATTGTAATGCTTAACCTGCCTGTTGACCTGCCTGCCGCCTTCGGTTTGAACTGTCAAGTAATCCTTGACAGTTGCCGCCTCAGTTAATTCTCCCTCTTCGTAAACATTTTGTATATGGAGACTTATATTCTGCTTGGTGGTCTGGTAAAGGCGGGCTAAATCCGCCTGGGAAAGCCATAGCGTCTCACCTTCCAGCCGGACTTCGATCTTCGTCTGGCCGCCCTCGGTCTGGTAAATCAATATCTGCCCGCCCTGCGGTGCAAGGTCTTTTTCTGTCATGGATTATTTATCCTTTATCTTTTTTTTCAAAACGAACCCATTTTTTGAAAAAGGAGGATGTAAAAAAGGGCGGGTTTGAGGCCCGCCCCTGTTGACAATTGATGTTTTACTTGAATAGCTTGAGGGTCAGTTCGGCGATGCGTTTGCCGCGTCTTTGGCATTGGCTGATTACTCGTTCATCAGGTTTGCCGATGGAGACCGGGCCATAGTGGTCGCCCTGCGGGTCGCCCTGGATGATCATTCCATGAATGAGCATGGTATTAACTATTTCCAGGATGGTGGTTTCGTTGCCGCCGCCGATGTTGGCTGAGCTGGAAAAGGCCGTACCGATTTTGCCGTCGAGTTTACCATGTTTGCTGACGGTCTCATCGAAAAATGCCGCGATTTGTGCCGCGGGCCGGCCGTAATAGGTCGGCGAGCCTACAACAATCGCATCGGCTGCCAGCACATCGGCGACTTTGCAGTCGGTAACGCTTTTGCAGGTCGTCGGCAGGCCGGCCTGGTTCATCGCGTCGGCGATGGTTTGAGCCATGGTTTTGGTGTTGCCGCTGCGGGTATAGTAAATTACAATTCCTGTGGCCATTCTGAATCCTTTCCATTTGTTTTCTGTTCAAGAGTTTTCACGCTTTTGCTGAAATCGTCCGGGGCGTCAATTGTAAAGGTCTTTTCAGAGAGCGTTTTATTGAGTTCGGGTTTAGACAGACGCAAATCATAGATATCGCCCTGCACAGACAGTGAGACCATACGAATGGGCAAAAAGAGCTTGCCGTCAATCCACAGGTCGATTTGCTTATAGTCGTCTTTATAAACAGAATTCGGCCGGACCTTCAGGAGAAGGTGTTTCTGGTCTTTTTCATCTTCTTTGGCAGGGACCAGGCTGATTTCAAATTCTTTTTCAAGTATTTCAGTGCCGGTAAAGCCGACAATCGGGAAATTGTGGCTGATGTACTCAAAGACATCGGCGGGTTTGTCGGCGGGGACTTGCTGGTATTGGTCGATTTGACGCAGGGTATAGTCGATTTTGGTCAGCCAAACGCCGTCAAAGAGATAATGCTCTTTCTTGGGCTGTTCCTGGCCGTCATCCTGTTTGACCGTGTCCAGATTGATGCGTACGACCGACCCTTTGTCGGTTTTTTGGTAGTATAGGGTGCCTTTGCGGAGTGTACGGCTATCCAGTAATTCTGGCTCTTGAATAAACAGATACTCCATCGCGGCCTGGCAGCTTTTCAGATTTTTGGCGGCGGCGTTGATTTTGTCGAGCAGCTGTCCAAGCGGACTATTGGGGTCGATAATGGTGATGTTCGGTTCGGAAGACGGCTGTACTGCCGCCGGGGCGGGCGTATTGCAGTCCGGCTTATTTTCCTGAGCGGCAGCACAGGAAGTTATCAGGCTAATGCCTATCGTTTGTACGACAATCCAGTTTTTGAGCATATCAATCCTTTAATTACTTATCTTATCCATAATTGTAAGCAGCTCTTCGAGGCGGTCAATGGTAAAATCCGCAAGATGGGCAAATTGGTCGCAGGAAGCGTGAGTTCGGATTAACACCGCGATTGCCCCGGCGTTTTTGGCACTTTCGAGATCATGACGGAAATCCCCGACAACCAATGTTCGGGACGGACAGACACCAAACTGCTGACATAGTAGACGTACCCCGAAGCCATCCGGTTTCACCGGGCCGTCCTCGCGGTCGACAATCGCATCGAACCGCAAACCGTGTACTGCGGCAACCAACTCGACATTTTTACGCACATTGCGAGTCAGCAGGCCGACGGGAATGTTTTGGTGATGCAGTATGTCCAGAATTTCTTTGGCTCCGTCATTGAGCTTGCTGTTTTGGGCTGCCTTATCTTCGTGGTCGAGCAGGATTTGTTCAGCGCGACGCTGCTGATCGGGGGTCATCGTCTTTATTCCTTCGAGGATGCCGACGCCGGGGGGCAGGCCGATTTCCTTGCGTATCTGGTCAAAATCAAGAAAAGGTTCGGTCAGGGTGCCATCCAAGTCAAAAATGACCGCTTCTATTTTCATGCGATAGCCTCTGCATCTTTCCGCATCAGCTCTATCAGGTGCTGTGCGGCCTTGCTGAGGGGGCGATCTTTGCGAACGATAATGCCGGTAGTGCGAAAGAAGTTTTCGTTCGAAAACGAAATGGCTTTCAGTGATGCGGCGGTCAATTCCGCACGCAATGATGATTTGGGTAAAATGCTGATGCCGTTGTTGATTTCTATTGCGCGTTTAATGGTTTCAATGTTATCAAACTCCATCGAAATTCGTACACTTACGCCGTAACGTGAAAAGATTGAGTCAATCAGTGAACGCGTGGGTATATCTGAGGAGAAGGCGACGAATTTCTCACCCTGAATCTGGTGGATGTCTATCTCGGTATTATTCGCCAGGGGGTGGTCGGGCGAACAAACCAGCATCAGAGGTTCATTTTCAAAGGGATATACCAGCAGGTTACGATCTCGCCGCGGGATAGCAACAACCCCGATATCAATACTGCTGCGAAGGAGTTTTTCGTAAATATCTTTGGCGTCGTAATACTCGACAGAGAGATTGACCTCGGGATAAATGGATATAAACCGCTTAATATAAGGCTGAAGGGTGTGCATCCCGATGCTGAAAATGGCGGCCAGGCGGACCGTGCTGTGAGATTGGCTTAAATAGGTCAGCTCGCTAATTAGGCGATTATATCGCTCCAGAATGTCTTTGCAGGCACGATAAAACAGCTGGCCGGCAGAAGTGAGTTCGACAGGCCTCTTTTTTCGGTCAAAAAGCTGGATTTTGTGTTCCAGTTCAATTTGGGCAATTTGCTGGGAGACGGCAGACTGGCTGATGCCGTGCAGTTCAGCAGCATGGGAAAAGTTTTTCAATTCGACCAAATCGCATATTAATCTGGCGGTGTCAAGGTGCATAACCAAAACTTATTTTAACTATTACTGGACTTTATTTGCTTTCGCAAAAACTCGCTATATTATAAGTAATAATAATAGTTTGTAAAGAGTTACCTTTTAAATTTAAGACACAAAAGGTCTCCAATTTGGCATGAAGAATCGATTTTATATCCGTACACATAACGCATGAAAAATTTGTGTAAGAACATAAAAAACTCAAAAACGTTGATTTAGAAAAGGAAAAATCATGGCTACACAATTTGTCGACTCCATTATGGGGCAAGTGATTGCCCGCAACCCCGGCGAAGTTGAATTTCATCAGGCCGTCCGCGAAGTTGCAGAATCGGTCCAAGTCGTTATCGAAAAGAATCCCGAATTTGCCAAAGCCAGAGTGCTTGAGCGAATCGTCGAGCCTGAACGGCAGCTGATGTTCCGGGTTCCCTGGGTCGATGACAAGGGCAATGTGCAGGTTAATCGTGGTTTCCGCGTGCAGTTTAACAGCGCTATTGGACCTTACAAAGGCGGCCTGCGTTTCCATCCGTCAGTCTATCTGGGCATCATCAAATTCCTCGGCTTTGAGCAGATTTTCAAGAATGCACTGACCACCACCCCCATCGGCGGCGGCAAGGGCGGCAGCGACTTTGACCCGAAGGGCAAGTCGGATAACGAAGTGATGCGGTTCTGTCAGTCATTCATGAGTGAACTGTACCGCCATATTGGCGCAGATACGGACGTGCCGGCAGGCGATATTGGCGTTGGCGGACGTGAAGTGGGTTATATGTTCGGCCAGTACAAGAAGCTGACCAACGTTTTCACCGGTGTTTTGACGGGCAAGGGGCTGGATTACGGCGGATCGCTGGCTCGTACCGAAGCGACCGGCTACGGCTTAGTGTATTTCACGACGCGTATGCTGCAGGACCGCAATACGGACTGGAAGGGCAAGAAAGTGGTTGTTTCCGGTTCGGGTAATGTGGCGATTTATGCGGTCAAGAAAGTTCACGAACTCGGCGCCAAAGCGATTGCAATGTCTGACAGCAATGGTTATATCGTGGATGAAGCGGGTATCGATCTGGATTTGGTCAAACAAATCAAAGAAGTTGAACGCGGCCGTATTAAACAGTATGTCGATGTCCGCAAGGGCGCTAAGTACATTGATGGCTGGGAAGGTATCTGGACGGTTCCGTGCGATATTGCTCTGCCTTCGGCGACACAGAACGAACTGGATGCGGCCGGGGCAAAGGCTCTGGTCAAGAATAAATGTATCGCGGTGGCCGAAGGCGCCAATATGCCGTCGACGCCCGAAGCGATCGAGATTTTCCTGGATAACGGTGTGTCGTTCGGTCCGGCCAAGGCGGCCAATGCCGGCGGCGTGGCCACCAGCGCTCTGGAAATGTGCCAGAACTCGATGCGTTTAAGCTGGACGTTCGATGAAGTCGATACACGGCTTAAGATGATTATGAATGCTATTTATGATCAGTGCACCAAGGCCTCCGAAGCCTACGGTGTTAAGGGTAATCTGGTTGCCGGCGCCAATATCGCTGGTTTCCTCAAAGTTGCCAAGGCGATGATGGCTCAGGGCGTTGTCTAAGCCGTAGTTTTGCTGAAAATCAGTTAAAAGTTAAAAAAACCCCTTGCCTGCCGGTGAGGGGTTTTTTATTATACACGATAGTGTTTGAAGCGTTTGTTTTTTAGGTCAAGAGGCTGTTATGGAACGATTTCCGTATCCGAGTTCCGGATTAGATCATCTGGATGAGATGTTTGGCCGGTTTCAATACGGCGACAATGTTGTCTGGCAGGTTGATGATATTGCTCATTATAAATCGCTGGTGGTTCCATACGTGCAGCGGGCGCTGCGTGAGCACCGCAAGATGATCTATATCCGTTTTGCTCAGCATGCGCCTTTGCTGGAGCCGCAAGACGGGCTGACGATTGTTGAGCTGGACGCCGATACCGGATTTGAGACGTTTTCGACGCAGGTTCACACTGTTATTTCCGACTATGGCAAGGGAGCCTTTTATGTCTTTGACAGTCTGTCAGATCTGCTGACAGCCTGGGCGACGGACCTGATGGTGGGCAATTTTTTTATGGTGACCTGTCCGTATCTGTATGAACTGGATACGATTGCCTATTTTGCCCTGCTGCGGGATTATCATTCCTATCAGACGGTTGCCCGCATTCGCGGGACGACGCAGTTGTTATCCGATGTATATTATCTGGAAGACACTGTTTATATTCATCCGCTCAAGGTCTGGAACCGCTATTCGCCGACGCTGTATCTTCCGCATCGGGATGACGGCAGCAAAATGACGCCGGTTACCAGCAGTGCTGATGCGGCCAGACTGTTTTCCTATATTTCCGATAGAGCCCGCACGCAGACGCGCCGCAAACTGGATTACTGGGATCAGCTTTTTCTGCAGGCGGAGGAGCTGCTGACAAATTCGGCGTCGAAGCAGGAGCAGGAAGAGGCCGCTGACAAGCTGTGCCGTATGATTTTATGCCGCGAGGATCGGATGCTTAAACTGGTCGAAGAGCATCTGACGCTTCAGGATTTACTGGATATCAAGGCAAGGCTTATCGGCACCGGTTTTATCGGCGGCAAGGCGGTCGGTATGCTGCTGTCGCGAAAGATTCTGATGGAAGATACGTCCTTTGACTGGCGCAGTCGGATGGAGTCGCACGATTCATTTTATATTGGGTCTGATATTTTTCATTCGTATATTGTCCAGAATGGGCTGTGGAAACTGCGGATGGAACAAAAGACTCCCGAAGGTTATTTTGACCGTGCAGATTCTCTGGCACAAGGCCTGCTTAAGGGGAAATTCCCAAATGACATACGCGAACAGTTTCAGGAGATGATCGAGTATTTCGGGCAATCGCCGATTATTATTCGATCCAGCAGTCTGCTGGAGGACAATTTTGGCAACGCCTTTGCGGGGAAATATGAAAGTTTATTTTTAGTCAATCAGGGCGATCCGGAAGACCGGTATGAACAATTTGAGAATGCCGTGCGGACGATTTATGCCAGCACGATGAGCGAAGATGCACTGACCTACCGCAAGCAGCGCGGGTTAGACCAAATGGATGAACAGATGGCGCTGCTGGTGCAGCGTGTTTCGGGCACGCATCACGGTCAGTATTTCTTTCCGGATGCGGCGGGGGTGGGTGTGTCTTATAACACCTTTGTGTGGAACCAGTCTCTGGACCCCAAGGCCGGTATGATTCGTCTTGTTGCTGGTCTGGGAACCCGCGCGGTGGATCGTCCGGATGATGATTATCCGCGTCTGGCCGCTCTTGATCAGCCGCTGCTGCGTCCGCAGGCGAGTATGGATAATATCCGGCAATTTTCTCAGCATGCGATGGATGTGCTTAATATCCGGGATAACAAGCTTGAAGCGATTTCGCTGAATCAATACCTGGCACAGAACCCGGATTGGGATGCGAGTTTGTTTGCCATCGAAGATGAAGAAGCGGCGATGCGAATGAAGCAGCTTGGCATTAATGGGCGTCCTTTGTGGGTGATGACATTTGATAAGCTTCTGACCGAGACGGATTTTGTTTCACTGATGCGCCGTATACTGACCACGCTGGAGCGGATTTACAATTATCCTGTTGATATTGAGTTCACATTGAATTTCCCGGGCAGCGGAGTGCCGCAAATTAACCTGCTCCAGTGCCGTCCGCTTCAGACTCGCGGGCTTGGCGCCAAAGTGCAGATACCTGAATTGCTGCCGGCCGAACGTGTGCTGTTTCGTTCCACGGGAGGATTTATGGGCGGCAGCATTGCCGAGTCTGTGGATCGGATTATTTTTGTTGATCCGGCAGCTTATCTGGAATTGACCGAACAAGGGAAATGCAATGTGGCGCGTTTAATCGGCAAAATCAACCGGCAATTCTGTGACCGTAATAAGACTACGACTTTACTGATGGGGCCGGGACGGTGGGGGACTTCAACGCCTTCGCTGGGTGTGCCGGTTCGGTTTTCTGAAATCAGCCAGATGTCGGTGATGTGTGAGATTTCGTATCCGGGCGGCAATTTAATGCCGGAATTGTCTTACGGCAGCCATTTCTTCCAGGATTTGGTTGAAGAAGAGATATTTTATATGGCGTTATTTTGCGAGAAAAAGGGTGTGATATTCCAAAAAGAACTGCTGTCCAAATACAAAAACCAGTTATTGAATTACTTGCCGGACGCTCAGAAATATGTTGATGCGATTGCGGTTTATGATATCAAAAAGCCGAAATTGACGCTGATGGCGGATGTGCTTTCTCAGCAATTGGTGTGTTTTTTCTAATTTAGTTGCGAATTCAGTCTGTTTTCGGTACACTTTTGTCGAAATAAGGATCGTTTTATCCTGAGAATCCCGACAAACGGAGTAGATTATTTTTTGAAGGATTTGGCAGATGGAACAGGTGTCAATAAAGCCGGCAGGCGCAATAGGCAAACAATTTATCGCCCCCGAATATCTCCAGCCAGGTCAAGATGAATATGTCCTGCGCAACGAGCAGAATCCTCATCCGGCTGCTGCCTGGAGGCGTTTGCGAGCAGATGAAATTAAGCAATTAGTCCAGAATGGTAATCTTGCAGAGGACTGGAATACGGTGCTGGTTAGCGAGACCTTTGAGCCGGGTCTGATTCGAAACAGCAGCTTCTTTGGTCTGGTCCGCATCGGCCGGCTCAGTAATGTGGTACTGGAGCATCATGACCTGCAGCTTCCAGCGGGGATATGGAACAGCATGATTGTGTCCTGTGATATCGGGGATGATACGGCAATCCATAATGTTCATTACCTGGCGCATTATATCATCGGCAACAGTTGCATTTTGGCTAATATTTGTGAAATGCACACAACCAACCATGCCAAATTCGGGAATGGAATCATTAAGCAGGGTGAAGATGAATCCGTGCGGGTCTGGCTGGATCTAATGAATGAAACCGGAGGACGGCGGGTAATGCCGTTTGACGGGATGATTGCGGCAGATGCTTACCTGTGGGCTAAATACCGTGACGATAAACAGCTTCTTGAAAAGTTCAAAGTCTTGACTCAACATAAATTTGATATCCGGCGAGGGTATTACGGCACAGTCGGCAATTGCTGTGTGATTAAAAACTCAGGCATTCTGAAAGATGTTAAAATCGGATGCAGCGCATATATCAAAGGCGCTAACAAGCTCAAGAATCTAACGATCAATTCATCGGATCAGGAGCCCACGCAGATTGGAGAAGGGGTTGAACTGGTCAATGGCATCATTGGTTACGGCTGCCACATTTTTTATGGCTGTAAAGCGGTTCGGTTTGTCCTGAGTGATCACTCCAATCTCAAATATGGCGCTCGTCTGATTAATTCGTTTTTAGGGGACAATTCGACCATTTCATGCTGTGAGGTGCTGAACAATCTGATTTTCCCGGCACATGAACAGCATCATAATAATTCGTTTTTGATTGCTTCGGTTGTACTTGGACAAAGCAATATGGCTGCCGGGGCGACTATTGGATCCAATCATAACAGCCGTGCCAACGACAATGAAGTACAGGCCGGCCGTGGTTTCTGGCCGGGTCTTTGTACCAGTATCAAGCATTCCAGCCGGTTCGCATCATTTGTGCTGCTTGCCAAAGGCGATTATCCGGCAGAATTGGATATACCTTTGCCCTTTTCGCTGCTGAATAACAATGCGTCCAAAGACCGGCTGGAGGTGATTCCGAGTTTCTGGTGGTTGTTCAATATGTATGCTCTGGCTCGGAATTCATGGAAGTTCCAGAGTCGCGACAAACGGCTCAATAAGATTCAGCATATTGAAATTGATCCATTTGCGCCGGATACAGTTGAGGAAATTATTCATGCCTGCAAACTGCTGGAACTGTGGACGGGTAAAGCGGATGCCCGCCGGGTGGGGCAGGATACAGGGTTACTCGATACATCTGTTCTCATTCAGCGCGGACAACAACTGCTCAAGAACAACAAGGATGGATTGGCAGCTCTTGAGGTGCTGGGCGAAAATATGGAAAAATCCCGCCGTAAAGTGATTATCATTAAGCCGCAGGATGGCTATCTGGCTTATAAACAGATGCTGATGTATTACGCAGTCAAAAATCTGATGGAGTATCTTGAGTTTAATGACAGTTTTAATTTCACCGCTGTGCAAAATAATCTTAGCGGCAAGCGAATAGTCCATTGGATTAACCTTGGCGGTCAGCTTGTACCTGCTGAAGATGTGGATCGGCTGCGTGCAGAGGTTGTTTCCGGTGTGCTGGATTCATGGGATGCGATTCACCGTCGGTATGAGCAGCTCTGGCAGGCATATCCTTTGGCAAAACAAAAACATGCTTTTGCGGTGCTATCCGAGCTGTATGGCGGCGATGGATTATCCAAAGACCAGTGGATAGACGCCCTGGGCAAGGCTTCCGATATTCAGGATTATATATGCAGTCAGGTGTATATCAGCCGCCTAAAAGATTATGACAATCCATTTCGGCAGTCAACATTTCGCAATGAGCAGGAGATGACCGCGACGATCGGGACTATTGAGGACAATAGCTTTGTCAGACAGGTGCGACAGGAAACGGAACAATTCAAGAGGCGAGTTCAAATGTTGATTAGACGTTCATAAACGCATGAAGAAAACCACAAACACAATTCAGTTAAGGAGAAAAAGCGATGAACTTACAGGATACCAGGTATGCAAAGCACGCTTTGGTTCAGGAAATGATGGAAACGGTTCGGGTTGTTAGAGGATTCGATCGTAATCAAACAAAGCAGGTTGCCACACAGATCAAATCTGTTGGCCGACTGATGATGACCGGAGAGGGATCGAGTCGGATTTTTCCGGCAAAAAATGCTATCCGCAAATCGCTGACCTGGGGGCTTGATGTGAATTTATGTACTGATGGATCACGTCAGGCATTTGAATATGATTTATCCAAATTTGCTGTTTTTTGTGCGTCTAATTCCGGCAGGACAAAAGAGGTTGTTTTGCTTGCCCAGAAACTGGGTGCAATGGGTAATCTGAACCGGTTTGGTCTGTCAGCCAATTCGGGCACTATGCTGGAAGCGGCCTGTGCCAAAACTTTTGTTTTAACTTGCGGCTGGGAGCAGGCGGTTGCCGCGACCAAAAGTGTTGTTGAACAATCGCTCTTCTACGAATCAATTATTCGACATATTGCCGGTTCGATTGAAGAATTAGATTGTGCGAAATTATCTGATGGCATCCAGGCCGCTTTAACTGTGCCGATAGATAACAGAGTCGTTGAGATTGCGGCCAAAGCGCCGACCATTTTTTTTGCCGGCTACAATGACGGTGTGGCAGAAGAGCTGACACTGAAAACAAATGAGATTACACGGAAAAAATCTGATTTTCTGGAGGGTACATACGCGGTTCATGGCATAGAAGAGGTTATGGATCCACAGGATATTGTTTTTGTAATAGACCCGATTGAATCTGAAGAGGAAAAATTTGAAGAAGTGCTGGTCAAAGGTGTCGGCCTGAGGGTCGTTGCTATTGCTGCCCGAAAGACACGTTTTCAGACCATTTTAGTTCCGGACCAGGGACCATTCAATCCGTATTTATTTCTCTGTGCCGGGTGGAATTTACTGGTTGAAATCGGGATGGCATTGGGAATCAACCTGGATAAGCCGCAGCGTGCGCGTAAAGTTGGCAATGAATTAATTGTCTGATAATTTTGAAATATTAACTAAACTGTGGGATTGCGAGCGTTAGAAGCTCTAAGAAACTGTTTTGTAGTTGACAGCATCGATGGATTTAAGCGCAGATAACACAGTTGGCGCAGTTGTGTCTCGGCTGGCGACAGGAACGCCCTCTGGGGGGGCGGTCAAAGCCGACGGGACATGGGGATCCTATGCGCCTTTGCTGGCATCGCATATCATCAAGGTACTCAAACGGCCGATTCTTTATATCAGCGCTCATATTGACGACGCAGACCGGATTGCGGACGATTTACAGACATTTTCCGGAATGCCCGTACAGACTTTTCCCGTGTGGGAAAGCCCGCCCTCGGAGGAGATGGCGGCGGATGAAATCGGCTCTCAGCGGCTGCGGATGGCGCTGGAGCTGTCGGAAGGAAAGCAACCCCAATTTCTGATTGCGACCTGCGTGCAGGCCCTGATTCAGCCAATCCCCCAAGTCCAGCGGCTGCGCGGCTGTGCGATGGAACTTAAGACCGGCAAGACGGTCGATCCCCAGACCGTGAAAGAATGGCTGACCGACAATGGTTTCGAACAGCTTGACAGTGTCGATTTTCCCGGCCAATTTGCTCACCGCGGGGGGATTGTGGATATCTTTGCCCCGGTCAGTCTTTCCGGCGGCGGTATTTCGACTTCTGAGCCGCAGCCGGTACGCGTCGAGTTTTTTGGCGATACGATTGAAAGCATCCGGCTGATTGACCTGGATACGCAGCGTTCGGGCCTTCCGCTTGACCATATTACCATTGTGGCTGTCGGGGGCCAATCTGTTCTGGATCGCGGCGCAACGGAACTGTTTTTGGATATTCTGCCGGCGGATACGCTGGTGATACTGGAAGAGCCGACACAGATTGCAGAGGTGGCGGACGTCTTTTTGAGCCGATTGGATGATGCACGGGGGATGTATGCGTGGTCGGCGATTTATCAGGCATTGGAGCGGCTGACACGATTGGAAATCAGCCGGTTCGCATCGGGGACGGACAGTATTCATCTGGATGTAACCAGTGCCCAGGAATTTGAGCATAAGGCCGGAACGGTCTGGAAAGAGGGCCAAAGCGCTTTATCGGATTTGGTTGAACGGACACGCGAGTACACTGTTTTGATGTACTGTGAAAATCAGGCGGAGATTAAACGTGTCAAAGAAATCCTGGAGCAAACAGCCGGGGGAATACCGCCGAATCTGAAATTGCCGCTGGGCTTTGTCCATCAGGGATTTATCCTGCCGGACCTGAAAACGATTGTACTTAGCCACCATGAAGTGTTCGGACAGGTTACCGTGCGCCGCCGGATGCGTACGCTGAAATCCGCCTCGCCCATCGACAGCCTGATGGATTTGCATAAAGGGGATTATGTCGTTCATTTGACCTATGGCATCGGCAAATTTGCCGGTATCGAGATGAGGGAAAAATCCGGCCGGACGGGGGAATATCTCAATATCGAATTTGCCGACAAAGTACGGATTTATGTGCCAGTTGCCAATATCCATCTGGTGCATAAGTTTATTGGCTCGATGCCCAAAAAACCGATGCTCAGCCGCATTGG